>JAMWCJ010000135.1 GCA_023818645.1 Candidatus Omnitrophota bacterium
GAAAAGGGAATATTTTATCCTTACGCAAGATTTGGTTTTACTAGATTTGACGAGTGTATTTTTGATAGTAAAGATGAAAAGGAAATAAAGAGACCTGGAAGGAGATCTAAGGAAAAGAGATTAAAAGAAAGAATCATTAAGATTTCGTCAAAAAGATAGTTTGGCCATTTTTTTGAATAACAACCTCATTATTTGTTATATTTACCATTTATGCATACACAATAACAAAAAATTTGGCGGATTTTCAGGTTAAATATTTCTTTATATTTGGGAATTAGCGAAGATTTAAAAGAAAGGATTGACTTAAAAGTAGATATGAATAGTATTGACCCGCGAATAATAATCTTACTACCTGTAGCGATTATTCTTTTTGCTCTTATTTCTCAATTCTTATCTCAGTTTCAGAAGTTCAGTTGTGAGCAGTATTGCCAACAAATAGCAACAGAAAACTATAATAAAGGCTACCAAGAAGGTAAATCAAAGGGTTTTGACGAGGGGTACAATCAAGGATATCAAAAGTGTGAACAAATCTACAAAGCCAAATATACAGAATGTTTAAATCTACTAAACTCGACTAATTCAAGCCTACAAAAATGTAGGAAAGAACTAGAGAGATGTACACTCGAATTAAATAAAACAGTAAGTCTCGATGTTTTATTAAATGAGTATAGGGTTTATCCGAAAAATATTACTGTAAAGCAACTTTTCATTTATTTTGCCATAACAATAGGTATAGCATTTACATTAATTGAAGTATCAGTTAAAATAGCTCTTAAAAGGTATAAGGAAATAGAAGAGGTCTTAAGTAGGATACTATTAATTGCGATGGTAATAGTTTTTATTATCACCTTAGTAGATGTTTTAGTTAAAGTTGCATACTTTCTAGCTTCTTGATAAAACCAAAAGGCTTAAATAGTAGGGGGTAGTACCAAGTAGTATGGAAGTAAGATTATTTTATCATTCAAAGGTTACTCCTTGGGATTGTAATTTAGAAATTGTTTTTCGGTTATTAGAAAAACTGAAAAGAAATGGAATTAAACTAGAACTTATTGACTTAAGCAAACTACCCGAAGAAGAAAGATTACAAGCTTATTTTAAAGCAGTAACCCCTTCTGTTTGGAAAAAATATAGAATTAGAAGAGTTTTTGGATCTAGAAACTATCCTGCTACATTTTTTGGAAGAGAAGTCCCAGCTTTATTAGTTTTTGAAAATAACAAAAGTATCGCCAGTGACGTTTACCCTCATGAAGAGTTCGGAAAGGTTATATCTATAGAAGAGTTCCTTAATCAATTGTTGAATGGTGTTAAGAAATGAACACATTTCATAGAATAATTTTTGGTGACTGCAGAAACATGAAAGAATTGAAAGATAATTCTATAGATTTAGTTGTAACTTCTCCTCCATATTATAATGCACCTTTTGATTTCCCGGGAATGTTCAAAAGTTATGAAGAATTTTTACAGTTAATGAAAGATGTTGCTAAAGAATTGCTTAGAGTAATGAAACAAGGAAGAATAGTTTGTTTAGTTACTGATGATATGCTTGTTAATGGAGTAAAGTATCCAATAATTGCTGATATAACTAAAATTTTTATGGAAGCTGGTTTCAGATATAGAGATAAAATAATCTGGAGGAAACCTGAAGGTTACATAAGAATTAGTAGAAGAAGTGGGGTAACAATTCAACATCCTTTTCCAATGTATTTCTATCCTGATAATCTAAAAGAAGAGATTATAATTTTCCAAAAAGGAGAGTATGATTACAAAAGTAACAACTCTAATAAAGAAAAATCGAAAATTGATATCAAAGAATTCCAAAAAAATAAATGGTATCTTACAGTTTGGGATATCACAAATGTTTTACCTGCAGCTAAAGAGGCCAAATTTACTGCGGTATTTCCCGATGAAATTCCTAATAGACTAATTAAATTGTTTAGTTTTGTTGGTGATACAATTTTAGATCCTTTCTTAGGTTCTGGAACTACTATGAAAGTTGCTCGAAAGCTAGGAAGAAATAGTGTTGGCTATGAGATTGACTTAGAACTAGAAAAAGTAATTAAAGAAAAAGTTGGATATAACTTAGTTGGTGGTAACGGTTTCGAGATTATAAAAAGAGAAGATGCCAAAAAACTTAGGACCAATTTAAATAAACAAATAAATGAAACTCTTGCAAAGAATTATAAAAAAGTAAATTCAAGATAACTTAACTTTTCTCAAGATATCTTCTTCAAAATCTTTTGCATCTCTTCCCAAATAATATACTATAATACCATTCTCAGCTCCTTCTTTAAATGCGTCTTTAAGTACTTCAAATTCCTTTGAACTTAAATTCAATTTTTTATCACTATAAGGAATGAAATTCCAAGAAGAACCAGTACCTATTTCGGATGTAAGACCTAAACATACTTTAAATTTCAGTTCTTTGTTATTTGTATCTGTAAGTTTAGAAATATTATTAAAAATAATTAATTTAAGAAAACCATCTTTTATGTCATTAAGTGATGGTACTTTCTCTTTTTTACTGTATTTCTTCTCGATAAGAAAAATTCTGTTACCTATGGTAATTATCTCGTCCACAGTCCATAAGTAGTTTCCACCAATTTGGTTTTTAAGAACTATCATCCCTTTCCTTGCTATAGTTACGTCTTCTTTTGGTTGTAATGTAACAACTTCTCTCTTTTGAGCTTTAGCACTTAATAATCTTGAACGGTCTCTATACTCTTCAATATTTTTCTCTACCCATTTGATATACCTATCAATTCCATTTAGATTGTGCAGTTTTACTTTTGTTGCATTTTGAATTTTTTCATAGTGCTCTTTGCTTTTTTGTGCAACAAATTTAAGTTGATTCTGTATTTCGTATATATTCCATTCATGTGGCGATAATTTTGTTTCCATTACTTTTTCGATACGATTCGCAATAAAGTTATAGTCAAATTCTTGATTAGTTATTTTTCCTGGTTTTATACTTCTTGTTGCTCTCACATAATAAGCGAGTATAACATAAACTCCAAGTAAAGACATTAAAGAAATAGTGTCCCATTGGACAAAGTCTCTATCACCATTTGCACCTTCGTCCTTAACGAACGGTATTATTGTTATTTTCTTTCCAGTAAAGCCTAAAGTATCATAAACTCTGGCATATGGATAACTTCTTGTTCTCTTTGGAGAAACCCACCATGAGACAGCAACTTCTTTATCACTTTCCTTTATACCAAACACAGAATTTTTAAATGGTACTCCAAGTGTTACATCCTCCAAT
>JAMWCJ010000042.1:0-3756 GCA_023818645.1 Candidatus Omnitrophota bacterium
CCAATAATCTAAATCTGTTAAAAATTCAAGTAAAGGGATATATTTTACAGAGCCATCTGCTAAAAGTGCATTGTATCCTTTTGAATGTCTCGGGCTGCTATAATTATACTGACCTTGAGGAAAGTACCCAGTGCCAGGAGCCCATGCACTATTTGTATCATTCACTCCGTCTCCATCAGTATCAACATTTAATGGGTGGCCTAATATATTATAAATAGTACTAGAAGTTGAATCAGCAACAAGAAAACATTTCTGATTTTTTATTTGAGATAATTTTTTAGAACCTCTATAATATGGAATGCCTGTTTGATAAACACCAAATACTATCGTTTGGAAAACACGGCCATCCCAATAATAATTAACTCCATAAGTATAATCTGGACTATTTCTGGTTTTGTTTTCATTTCTTGCAGATGGACATGACATAAAAGGTATAGCACCAGTTCTAAATGAAGTTTTTCTCCCAAATTCATATTTAGGATATGGAGGATTTGAGCCAATTATTTCACTCCTCCCTAAATAAGGAACAATGAGTTCCCACCAGTAGTACCAGGCACCTTCACGATAATTTGCAGGTGGTAGAAATTCATCATAATCATTTGCATACATATATAAAGCCAATCCACACTGTTTTAAATTACTCATACATACAGCAGCCCGTGCTCTTTCTCTTGCTTTACTTAATGCTGGTAGCAACATTGCTGCTAAAATAGCAATTATTGCTACCACAACAAGCAATTCTATCAGCGTGAATCCATGTGGTTTTGAGAAGAACCTATTTGAAAATTTTTGCTTCATAGTTTCACCCCCTTTACACTTTCTCTTTCTATTATTTCTGGTTTTATAAAAACATCTACTACCCTTTCATTATTTTTTCTTTTCATAAATAATTTAAAAACTGTCTCTCCATAAAGTTCAAGTTTGCTATCTATGGTTGTTAATGGTGGATTTGTAAATTTTGTCTCATTAATATTATCAAATCCAATTATAGAAATGTCATCTGGAACTTTTATCTTGTTTTCATTACACCATTCTAAAACCCTTATTGCTCTATAATCATTCGCACATATAATTGCATCTGGCTTTATTTTAATCATCTCTTCCATTGCTTTTTTTTCTTCTTCTGGATTTTCTCCACTTGTAACTTTTATTAATTCTGGTATAATTTCAAGTCCACATTCTTTAAGTCCATCTATATAACCAGAAAATCTTGGATAATACCAGCAAACATTAATATTCCCAGTTATAAATCCAATTTTTCTGCAGCCATTTTTAAATAAATATCTTACTGCATTGAAAAATCCAGAATAATAATCAGTTCCAACAACATTAAGATCTTCTATTTTCCCAAAAGCATGGATTATAATTGGTGTAAATTCTTTAATCTGTTCAATTTTCTCATTATCAATTTCAACTTTATCCTTTTCAACTTTTAAAAGTGCTTCTGCAAAAATTATAATATCTTTTTCTTTAAATTGCTCCTTATTTGATAAAAGAAAGTCAAGTGAAATTATATGTTTTCTGAATAATTTTGAAAAATTGGAAGCATTAAATCCATTAACAATTCTTGTAAATATCTGTGTGTTTAAAGGACTTTTGTAAATTAAATTCTCATCCTTTACAATCAAATATATATCTTTAATTTTCTCCTTTCCCAAAATAATAGTCCCTTTCCTCCTAATAGAGTGAACAAGCCCATCTTTTTTCAATTCGTTTAATACCCTTCTTGCTGTTATATCACTTACACTAAACTTTTGAATAATATCTTTAATTTTTATAGTTCCACTTTCATAATCGCCTGACCCAATCTTAAATTTTATCTCATCATAAATTGACTGCCATTTTTTATTTTTTGTATCCAATCTTTCCATTTTTTATTTTAGTATACAAAAATTTTAAAAAAGAAAAATTTGAATTTATGGCCAAGCCGATCGGTCGATTAGTACCCATCCGCTTAAACCCTTACGGGTCTTACACGCTGGGCCTATCAACCAGGTAGTCTACCTGGGACCTTATCTGCCAGATTGCTCTGGCAGAGGGAGACCTAATCTTGGGGCGCGCTTCCCGCTTAGATGCTTTCAGCGGTTATCGCTTACGGACATGGCTACCCAGCAATTACTCCTGGCGGAATAACTGGTACACCAGAGGTCCGCCCAGCCCGGTCCTCTCGTACTAGGGCCAGCTCCCCTTCAAGTCTCCTGCGCCTGTGGCAGATAGAGACCGAACTGTCTCACGACGTTCTGAACCCAGCTCACGTACCGCTTTAATGGGCGAACAGACCAACCCTTGGGACCTGCTTCAGCCCCAGGATGCGATGAGCCGACATCGAGGTGCCAAACCCTGCCGTCGATGTGGACTCTTGGGCAGGATCAGCCTGTTATCCCCGGAGTACCTTTTATCCGCTGAGCGATGGCCCTTCCACTCGGAACCACCGGATCACTAAGCCCGGCTTTCGCCTCTGCTCGACCTGTCAGTCTCGCAGTCAGGCTCCCTTATGCCTTTGCACTCAACACCTGATTGCCAACCAGGTTGAGGGAACCTTTGGGCGCCTCCGTTACCTTTTAGGAGGCAGCCGCCCCAGCTAAACTGCCCACCTACCACTGTCCCTGGTCTGGTTTCACAAACTCAGGTTAGGATTTCAAAGTAGTAAGAGTGGTATTTCACCGTCGGCTCCACCTTGCCCGAAAGCAAGGTTTCATCGCCTCCCACCTATCCTACGCATACTACTTTAAAATCCAATGATAGGATACAGTAAAGGTTCCGGGGTCTTTTCGTCTTGCCACAGGTAACTCGCGTCTTCACGAGTATCACAATTTCGCCGAGCCTCTCGCCGAGACAGCGCTCCCGTCGTTACAAGATTCGTGCGGGTCGGAACTCCAATTAGACTATACCTTCATCAATCCACAATAAAATTCTCAAGTTTATATTTTTTCTTTCTTTCATCTGGTAATTTTTTAAGTAACTCAATTATCTCTGAAAGACCTTGCTTTGTTAAATGTCTTCCTTCACTCATTATCTCAATCGTTGATGTAAATATCTGAAAATCAATCCTTTTTGTTGTCTGGAGAGGGTATTTTTTAAAATGAGGAATTATTTTATTTTTCAAATCAGAGATTTCCCTGACTTCATATTTAAATGTATTATTCTTTCTGTTTGGTCTTATTGTTCCACATTTAAAGTAGTCCTTAATTTTAAATAAAATCCCCCTGTTTCTCTTATGTTGAGATATTGAAAAACTCATTCTTATCTCCCATTTCTCATCTTTTAAGTTTTTTGGAAATATAGTTATTGAGAAACTACCCTCTCCATCAACAAATCCAGTTATGTAATTTGGATCCAGCATTTTTCCTCCTTGTGGATTGATGGCCGGCGTATTACCCTCCTTTATTTAAAAGGAGAGTCCATTCGCCAATACTGGCAAATGAGTCGTTACGGGGTCAACCCCTTTTATAAGAGGCGACTTCCCACGGTGTTGTCCTTACCTTATCCATAAATGGATAGGGTACTCCTTGTAAATACCCATACGGTAAGGAGTTTCACCGTTATGAGCCGGCTTACGGGCAAGTCCGACCACTTACCCGACAAGGAATTTCGCTACCTTAGGACCGTTCTTTAATCCCTTATGTTACCATAAGGAATGGACCATATCATCATTTTAGAGCCAGGCGGCATTTTTTATGACTCTAAAATGCCTGGCGTATGGTCTCTGAGGAACCCTTTCCTTTTTCAATATTTTTAAGAATTTCATCTTTTTTA
>JAMWCJ010000042.1:3856-15630 GCA_023818645.1 Candidatus Omnitrophota bacterium
TCTTTTTTAGAATTTTTATTAAGTTTTGCACGAAGAGAGAGTATTTTCTGTATTCCATTATGTGTAAGATGTTCGTTATTTTTTATTAACTCCACAATCTGTTTGAAAACTCTAAAATCATTTTTCTTTTTTGATGAGAGAAAACCAAATTTTTCAAAAAAGGGTATCACATTTTCCACAATTGAACGGAAATTGTTGACCTCATAGTACCATACTCCGTCTTCCCTCATTCTTAAACTTCCACATTGTAAATACCTTTTAAATTGGCTTAGTATAACCCTGTCTTTTTGGGAAACATTAAAACACACAGATATTTTCCACCCAATTTTGTAATCCTGTCTTTTCCTCACACTCACAATAAAACTACCCTCTCCATCTGCAAATCCAGCAAGATAATATCCTTTTTCTCTCGGTATTTTTTTAAAATCAATCATATTTTATCCCCTTTGAAAAAGGAAAGGTTTCCTGCGGGTTGTCCGGCTGGTTTTTTGCCAACTCCAGAAGATTTGTTACTTACATCTATTGTGTAAGTATCTTCTGGCACTCCGGAGTTTCCCGCATACAGCCAGGTTTTTTTACGTAACTACAACGGTCCAGATTATAGTTACGGCCGCCGCTTGCCGGGGCTTAGGTTTGATGCTTCTCTACCTTTCGGTAGATAACATCTCCCCTTAACCTTCCGGCGCCGGGCACTTGTCAGGCTCTATACATCCTCTTGACGAGTTAGCAGAGCCCTGTGTTTTTGGTAAACAGTCGCGGGAGCCATTTCACTGCGGCCTTTTCGGGCTTGGCTATGGATAAACCTCACCCTACTCAGGCACCCCTTCTCCCGAAGTTACGGGGCTAACTTGCCGAGTTCCTTAGCGAGAGTTCTCTCGCGGGCCTTAGGGTATTCCCCCAGCCTACCTGTGTCGGATTGCGGTACGGACACCTAATAAACTCCCTACGAGGTTTTTCTCGGGAAAAGGACTCGATCACTTCGTCCGCCCTTGCGGTTGGACTCGTACTCCCTCTTTGGTCTTTATTGCTCATGGATTTGCCACAAGCAGACCTCTGAGGTTGAACCGGTACTACCAGTCACCGGCTGACCTATCCTTTTCCGTCACCCCTTCAGTAATAACGCTTACTAGGTGGGGCCGGAATATTAACCGGCTGTGCATCACCTACGCCTTTCGGCCTCGGCTTAGCTTCCGCCTAACCCTGGGAGGACGAACCTTCCCCAGGAAACCTTAGGCTTTCGGCCAGTGGGATTCTCACCCACTTTTTCGCTACTTATGCCAGCATTCTCTCTTCCCTTGACTCCAGCATTCCTTACGGAATGCCTTCGCTGTCAGGGAATGCTCCCCTACCCCTTCCCTACAATTTGTAGGGAAAGCCATGGCTTCGGTACTGGTCTTAAGCCCCGTTGAATTGTCGGCGCAGAGTTACATCGACCAGTGAGCTGTTACGCTTTCTTTAAAGGATGGCTGCTTCTAAGCCAACCTCCTGGTTGTCTATGCAACTCCACTTCCTTTACCACTTAGACCAGATTTAGGGACCTTAGCCGATGGTCTGGGCTGTACCCCTTTTGACGATGGAGCTTATCCCCCACCGTCTCACTCCCACCGAACAGATAGTGGTATTCGGAGTTTGAAAGGACTTGCTCACCTATCGGCGAACTTGTCCTATCAGTGCTCTACCCCCACTATCCTATAAGGTGAGGCTGCCCCTAAAGGCATTTCGGGGAGAACCAGCAATCACCGAGCTTGATTAGCCTTTCACTCCTAACCACAGCTCATCCGAGGTTTTTGCAACAACCACCGGTTCGGGCCTCCCCCACCTGTTAAGGCAGGTTCACCCTGGCCATGGTTAGATCGCCCGGCTTCGGGTCTACTGACTGCGACTAATGGGCCCGGTTAGGACCACTCGCTTTCGCTACGGCTCCTCCGCTTAAGCGGATTAACCTTGCCGCAGCCATTAACTCGCTGGCTCATTCTTCAATAGGCACGCCGTCATCCGTCAAAAGACGGACTCCGACTGCTTGTAGGTATACGGTTTCAGGTTCTATTTCACTCCCCTTCCGGGGTTCTTTTCACCTTTCCCTCGCGGTACTTGTCCACTATCGGTCGAGTCCATGTATTTAGCCTTGGGAGGTGGTCCTCCCGGATTCCTACGAAGTTCCTCGGCTCCTTCGTAGTACTCAGGTATCTGGCTCAGGCATCCCCAAAATTTCGCCTACAGGACTTTTACCTTCTATGGTTGACCTTTCCAGGTCATTCGGCTATTTTGAGGAATTTGATGCGCCTTTAGGAAAGGTAGGCCTTTCCATGCCAGACCCTACAACCCCGAATAAGGAACGCGCCTACGCTTTTACCCTTATTCGGTTTAGGCTTTTCCCCTTTCGCTCGCCGCTACTCAGGGAATCGATTTTTCTTTCTTTTCCTCGGGGTACTGAGATGGTTCACTTCCCCCGGTTCGCCTCCACCAAATTGGTGGATATCCATCTTTACAGATGGATGGGTTACCCCATTCGGAAATCCCCGGATCAAAGGTTGCTTGCACCTCCCCGGGGCTTATCGCAGCTTGCCACGTCCTTCATCGCCAGGACTCGCCAAGGCATCCACCGTATACCCTTATTAGCTTGGCCATAAATTCAAATTTTCAAAGAACAAATTTTCTATTTTAATTATACTTTCTTCTTTTAAATTTGTCAAGAACTTTTTAAATATATTATACCAAAATTAAAATTATCTGTCAAGAGATATTTCGCATTTCAAACTTTGTTCTATTGCCCCACATTTTTCTTTTAAAAACTCTACAATTTCATTTATTGCAGATAGTGGTCCTTGAATAACTATTTTAACATTTTCTTTTGCCAATGTTTCTCTTATATCGGGTATTGCAATTGCCATTTCTATAGAATCTTTAAGTTTATATTTTTTTCTGTTAAAGTAAAGATAAGAATCTAAAGTGTATTTATTTGCTATCTGAGTTATTGGCATAATAGGCCTTATATGGAAATCTTCAATACGATGAGAAGGGATTATCATAACCTTTGTTTCAATTAAAAACTCCTCTGGTTTTTTCCCAAGTTTACCAAATATTTTTTCACATATCTCTTTACCTTTTTCTGAAAAATTCAAAACATAAGGGAATAAAAATTTTTCTATAGTATTTTTAATTTTCTTTTCATCTCCTATACACTCAATAATTTTAGAATACCCATCTAAGTAAATTGCTTTTTCTATATGTCTTTCAAAAAAATGAGCCAGCGCTTTTGCCATTTCAAGGAGATGAAGAGAAACAGCGATATGTCCTCTTACTTTTTTAAAATCAACAATCTCAATTTCAAATATTGTATTTTTTATATATGTATCATAAAGCGACTCAAGTTGTCCAAATAAAGACCTAAATTTTTCAATAGATTCTTCTTTTAAAAGATCGCTCTGCTTATAACAAAAATATAAATTAAATTCTTCACATACATTTAAATATTTTATTAAAATTTCAATAATCCTTTCTTCTTTCTCTATTGCTACTCCTTCGTCAATATTAGGTGGTAAAATCTTTCTCTGTAATTGAGGAAAAAGTTTTTCCGATTGAAACTTCCCTTTGTATTGTTTTAATCCAATCAATTCACATTCTTCAAAAAATTTAATAGATATCCTCTTTATAATTTTATAAAAATATGTTAAGTTTTTTTTCAGGTCTTTTTTAAATTCAGCATATTCTTTTGGAGTTATAGAGAGTTTATAATGTTTGATTCTCGTATAAAGATGAAGCCCTTGAAAAAGGAAAAAATTAAACCATCTTATTGCTGCAACCATTTCTCTAATTGTAAAAAATTTTTTATTATGATTTGCTCCAAATTCATCAAGAAATGTTTCAACTTCATCTGCTTCTTTCATCAAGGCAAAACTTAATTCTCTTTGAGGAAGAGAAGATTTAATATTGAATTGATTCAAAATTTTATAAAGATTTTTGACCGCATTTTGCAATTGAGGCAAAAATTCTAATTCAATCTCTCTTTCATCCATAACTTTAATTAATGAAATTGGCTTTTGTTTTTTCATATTTCTTATTTTATAACATTTGTTTTTAATCGTCAATTACTTCACCCCTAACAAAAGGACACCTACGAGGTGGACTTGGAAGATTGGCGATTGTAAAAGGTTTTGCCGTACTCTATAAATGTTTCTGCCATTACTTTTATTTTTTCTTCTGAATGTTTAACTGCTAATGGGGCTGGATACCATTTTGCAATAAATCCACCATTAAATTTACCAAAGTAGTTAATAAGTTTTTTAGCATAATTTTTTACATCCTCAATTGTCCCTTTAACCATTGTATTTTGAATATCAACAGGACACCAGAAACAAATTCTTCCACCAAAATTTTCACTTAAATATTCAACGCCCATATTTTCCTGCTGGTCCATCTGTATTACATTTAAATTACCTTCAATTAAACCATCAAGGATATCAACAATATATCCGCAACTATGTAAAAATGTCAAAATCCCTTTGTTTTTAGCAAATTTATAGACCTTTTTATATTTTTCTTTCCATACCTTATACCATATTTCTGGTTTAACCATCAATCTATCTTGAAAACCCCAGTCATCGGCAGAACATATACCATCAACTCCTATTTCAGAAAATCTTTCAATACAAATCATTGCGATCTCACATAATTTATCAAGAAGTTTATCAAGTTGTTCAGGATACAGGTAAGGGTCTGTCCATGCTGCCTCATGCCCTCTTAAATATTCAAGTCTATGTATTAAACTGAATGGTATATGAGCAAGAACAAACTTTTCTTCTTTATTTTCTTCTATTTTCTTTTTCGCTGTAATATATCTTTCTTTTTTTTCATAATCAGGAAATCTGACTTTTGACCAATCAGAATAATCACTCAAAGGATGAAATTTAACCTGTCCCATAGTAACATCTCCTGGCAATCTCTCCCATATACATCCAAATTCATCTTCCCATTTTGTCTCTGTTTGAATATTTGGTTTCCAATCAGGATCAGGGTCAGTGCCTACATGTAAAAAATCTGTTCCATAAGGTTGTGGTAAATCATATGGTATTCTTTCTGGCCCTTTAAATAAAACTGCTCTTTTAACAATTTCTCTTGATGTCATTTTTCCCCCTTGTATTGATAAGGTGGTATTAATATTTTTTTAAAGAAATTTTCATCCATTTTATAAAACTTTGTGATTGCAATTCTCTGTATATTTTCAATCTCTATCTCTCTTGCAAGATAAAAAGATATAATTTTATCAATTCCATATGACTTAATTCTACCTTCCTTCAAATAATCAATTAAAACCTTATATTTTTCGTTCTCAATATTTTCTTCGTTCAAAGGAATTTCTATTTTTTTATATTTTAACTTTAACTTTTCCAATAATAGATTTTCATCAAGGAAAATTTCTCTTTGGATATTCCCATCTTCTATAAAATCATTTTTTGTTACTTTTTTTTCATTGAGTTTTTTATTTAAATAATTCTTAATATTGGCAAAATCAATCTCAATCTTTACATAATTTTTAGAGAAATCAGAAAGGGTGACTGCAATCTCGTAAAGTTTTTTATAATAATCGTTTTTAAGAAAAAGAAGTTTGTCTTCAATTGCAAATTTACTTTTGTAAATTCTAAAAGCATCTTGTAAAAATTCGGGCAATTTTGATAAATCATTTTTTTCAAAAGCATCTTTAAGGGTATAAAATTCAATTGTTCCATAATAAGAAAATTCTTGTTTATTTTCGATAAGAATTGTAATATTAAAATAGTCATATTTAATAAGAAAGAATTTAACTATAATTTCATCGCCAATTTTTTTTATCTCTTCAATGAGTTTGATTCTTTCATTTTCAAAAAAATTAAATATTTCTTCTGGACTTGAAATATGGGAAGGCATTTTAAAAAAAGAACCTTCAAGTATATTCACAAATTCTTCAAATGTCTTACATTCAATAATTTTCTTCATTTTTTCAGAGTCAATAAATTTTTTTTCAAGAGAATTAATTTTCCCGCTTAAAAAATATATATCTAACATATCAGCCCTTTCAATTTTTTAAAGTCCTTTTTCATAATTTCAAATTTTTTTGGATTATATATTGCAAAAGCAGGGTGAAAAATAGGGAAAATTTTTTTGCCATTTTTTTCTATAATTTTTCCATGTAAGTCAGTTATTAAGAAATTTTTTCTATTAAAGTATTTTTTTAAAATATAATTTAACGATATCCTCCCAAGACAGACAATAACTTCTGGATTTACTATTTCAATCTGTTTATCAAGATAAAAAGAACATTTCTCTATTTCATCTTTTTTCGGATTTCTATTTTTCGGTGGTCTACATTTTAAAACACTTGTTATATAAACATCCTGTCTTTCCAGTGAAATAGATTTAAAGAGTTGCTCAAGAATTTTTCCTGCTTTTCCACAAAAAGGAATTCCTTTTTCATCTTCTTTTTTCCCTGGACTTTCTCCAAGAAAGAATAATTTTGAATTTATATTTCCTGAACCAAAAACAACATTCTTCCTGTATTTATACAATATGCATCTTTTACATTTTCTTGCAAGATTTTCAACCTTTTTAATTTCTTCTGCTTTATTCATTAAAAATAAGTTTATTTGCTCGCTCTTTAATAAATGGTTCAAAAATATTTTTTATGTTTTCCCATGAAAATTCAATTTCCCACAGTTTACTTTTTATTATAAATGAATTTTTTAAATTTTTATCATTTATTACTTTACATTTTTGATTAATTTTTTTTCCTTCTGGAACAAAGATTTCAACATCTTTTTCGCTTAAATTACTTAAAAGATTTTCAATAATTGCTTCCATATTTTCATTCAAAAACTTATTAAATCTTTCCTTAATTTTTTCAATCATATCTTCAATAATTTTGTTTTTTATTGAAAGGACTTCTTTTTCTTTTTCAATCTTAAAACTTATAATTTCCCTTTCAATTTCTAAATTAATCTTGTCTTTCTCTTTTTGAAGTTTTTCTTCAAATTCTTTCTCCAACTTTTCTTTTTCAATTTTAAGTTTCTTTTCAAATTCTTTCTTGCCTTGTTCTAAAATTATTTCTGCTTTTTTCTCTGCTTCTTCAATTATTTTTTTTATAAGTTTTTCAACCATTTATACCTTTACTCCCATTAATAAAAATATTGAAGCAACAAGTCCAAGTACTGCATATGTTTCAACAAGTGCTCCATAGACAAGTGCTTTCATACTTGCTTCTGGATGTTTAGAGGCAACTGCTATTCCAGCAGCACATACCTTTCCCTGGTGAATTGCAGAAATCCATCCAGAGATTGCTATTGGAAGGCAAGAAATCAGAATTTGTATTCCTGTGGAATTAGAAATAGAAGAAATATTACCACCAAGAAGCCCTACTTTCATCATTACAAGAAAGCCGGTTAAAAACCCATAAATACCTTGAGTTCCTGGTAAAGCAACAAGTAAAAGCATAGTTCCAAACTTTTCTGGTTCTTCTGACAGAACACCATTTGCTTCTCTTCCAGCATATCCAATTCCTATACTTGAACCAGCACCACATAAAAATATTGCAAGTGCAGCCCCAATTAAAGCGTATAAAAGTCCTATTTCCATTATTTACCTCCCTCTTTAATCTTTTTTATCAAGATAGGTAAAACTTCAAATAGGTCTCCAACAACTCCAAGATTTGCAACTTTAAAGATTGGTGCATCAGGGTCTTTATTTATTGCAATAATATAATCAGATGTTTGCATACCAGCAAGATGTTGAATTGCGCCTGAAATTCCACATGCAATATATATTTTTGGTTTTACTGTCTTTCCTGTCTGTCCAACCTGATGAGGATATCCTATCCAGCCAGAATCAACAGCAGCACGAGAAGCACCAACTGCTGCATTGAGTAAATCAGCAAGTTCTTTAATTATATCAAAATTTTTACCTTCTTTTAAACCCCTTCCTCCAGAGACAATTATTTCTGCTTCCTGAAGGTCAACTACATTCTCTATTCTTTGCTTCCCGCATATATTTAATCTATCTTCTATTTTAAATTCTACTTTCTCCTCTATTATTTCCCCTTTTGTATTCTCCTGGTCTTTTGCCTGTTCAAATATTTTAGGTCTTATTGTTGCCATTTGAGGTCTATGTTTTTCACATATAATTTTTGCCATTAAATTTCCACCAAATGTAGGCCTTGTCTGGATTAAAAGGCCTGTCTTTTCATCAATATCAACATCTGTACAGTCAGCAGTAAGTCCTGTTTTAACTTTAACAGATACAGCAGGAATAAAACTTCTCCCAATCATTGTTGCAGCAGCAATTACAATATTAGGTTTATATTTTTTTATCAAATAACTTAAAGCATCTGCGTATACCTCTTCTTTAAATTCACAAAAAACATCATCATCTATTAAATAAACTTTATCTGCTCCTTTTCTTATCAAATTTATTACTTTATCCTTTATATTTTTCCCGAAACAGACACCACAAATTTCTTCATTCAATTTTTCCTTCAGTTTTTTTGCAGCAGAAAGCATCTCATAAGAAACAGAAGATATTCCTCCGTCCTTTGCTTCTGCAAAAAACCATATCCCTTTAAATTGAGATAAGTCAATTTTTTCTTTTTCTTTTTCCTCTTTTAAAAGTGCTTTTTCTGGACATATTTTCACACATAAACCACAAAGAGTACATTTTTCATTTATAAAAATCTTATTATCTTTAATTTCAATACTTACAAAAGGACATTTTTCAATACATTTTTTACACAGATTACATTTTTCATATATAACTTTTATACCCATTTATAAAACTCCTAATTTCTTTAATTCTTTTAGAATTTCTTCAGCCATTTCTTGCGGTTCTCCTTCAACTTTTCTCCCTTCTTTTTTTATTTCTTGTGTCCAGACATCAATAACTTTTGTAGGAGAACCTTCCTGTCCAAATAAACTTTGGTCTCCTCCAAGCATTTCGGCATTCCAGATAGGGATTTCTATCTTTTTTGCCCTTAACATATTTTTTAAAGAAGGTATTCTTGGTTGATTTATTTCCTTAACAACTGTTATAAGAACAGGTAAGTTAGTTTTTACAACTTCATAATGGTCTTCCATAAGGCGAATAGTTTCAATCTTATTTTCTTTTATATCTACAATCTTACTTACATATGTTATATACGGTATTCCAAGGTGGACTGCTATTCCAGGACCAACCTGTCCTGTACTTCCATCAAGCGTCTCTCTTCCACATATAATAATATCAACATCTCCAATTTTTTTTATGCCAAGAGAAAGAGTATAAGAAGTAGCAAGAGTATCACTTCCTGCAAACTTTTTATCACTTAAAAGGACACCATTGTCAATCCCCATACTTATTGCTTCTCTTATAGCAGTTTCTGCTTGAGGAGGTCCCATTGAAATAACCCATGTCTGGCCTCCAAATCTTTCTTTTAATCTAATTCCTTCTTCAATAGCATAAAGGTCGTATGGATTTATTATACTTTTAACTCCTTCCCTTACGATCCTTTTTGTTTCAGGGTCTACCTTTACATCAAGTCCTTCCGGGACCTGTTTAATACAAACAACTATTTTCATCTTTAAAACTCCATTTCAAGATTTTAAATATTTAATTTTATCATAATCTTTCAAATTTCTAAAATTTTATTTTCCAAGTATGATTTGTAAACCATATCACTTAATAACGCTACATTTTCCACTATTTCCCAATCAGTATGAGGTTGTTTTCTCCCTTTTATACATTCAATTAAATCCTCAGCAGGACTTTTTGCTTCTGGTTCAAAAATTTCTATATCTTTTATTTCCTTTTCTCCTTTAAATTGAACATAAGAATTTTCTGTTGCAGATAACTTTAAAACATTATTTCTATCATCCCAGATAAAAAGTCCTTCTCTAAAAGATGGGTCAAATGCAAGAATACCAAAACTTCCTATTGCTCCTTCTTTAAATTTAACTATAAAAGCAGAATTCATATCAACTTTTTCTCCTCTGAAGTCAATAAAAGAAGCAATCTTTTCTGGTGTAAAATTCGTTAAAAAGAATATTAAGGCAACAAAATGACTTCCAGAATCAGTTAATTGTCCTTTACCCGAAAGTTTTGGGTCTATTCTCCAGGGTCTTCTTATACTCAAAGGTTCGTAATAATATTGTGAAAGAAAACCAGAAAGAAAAATTATATTCCCAAACCTTTCTTTTAAAATTTTTTTTGCACCATTAAAAATAGGCATATAATGTCTCTGGTATGCAACAACAACTTTTTTACCTGTTTTTTCCATTATCTTTCTTATCTCAACTGCCTCATCATAAGTAACTACTGCTGGTTTTTCAACAAGAACATCTACTCCATTTTCAAGAGCGATTTTTATCTGTGAAAAATGGAATGTATGGGGACTGCATATAACAACTCCATCAAGTTTTTCTTTTTCAATCATTTCTTTTTCATCTGTATATCTTTTAATCTTTTCTCCATAACTTAATTCAAATTTTTTAAAATTTTCTTCATTTGGCTCAATTGCAGAAACAATTTTTACACCTTCAATTTCTTTTAAATTATTTAGATGTCTATGAGAAATACCGCCAGTTCCAATAAATCCAATTTTTAACATTTTCCCCTCCTATTTTATAAAAATATTGGATTGGTCCATCCCTTTTTATTTTCTTTATTTGTTATCTCAATCCTTATATATTTTTCTATCCCTTTTATCTTATATTCTGCATAATCAAACTCTATCCCTTCATTATAAATTCTTATACCATTTGAGCCATAAGCGATAAAATCAACTGTAATAGAGGGTGAAAAAGAAATTTTAATCGTATTATCTTCTATCTTCAAATCTTTAATTATAACACCAGTTGATGAATAAAATAATCCATTTTTAATTGAATTACATATTTCCTCTTTATCAAGAGATTTTGTTTTTACCATTATAAAACCTCCAAAAATATCTCTTTCGCTATGGCAATCATCAACTGCAAAGCCAAAAACTTGTAATCCTTTCTGTAAAACTTCATCGTATTGGATGGTTGAATATCCTTTCCCTTTTTCAATTTCACAGGAATTATTGAATATTTCAATACCAATAAATCCTGATAAAGAAAGGATATCTGGACTTGTTATTGCACTCCAGTAAGGATGACATATAATAGCAAACCCTCCAGTTTCATTTGTTTTTTTAATTATTTGTTGAACAGTAAGATTTTCAGTAGAAAAAGATTGTTCAATGTCAAGACCAAGGATATGAAAACCGTCTTTATTAAACTCTATACCTTTAATTGTTAAAAAGTCATTAAATGGACTTTTATAATCAGTTATTTTATTATGGTCTGTTATAAAAAGAAAGTCATAAGAATTTTCCTTATAAATTTTAACGATTTCCTCGGGCAAAAATTTACCATCTGAATTTCTTGTATGAGTATGAATATTCCCTTTAAACCATTTCCCCTCTTCTTCAAAAGGATTAAAAAATTCCATTTTTTTCCTGTAATAAATATTTATTATATATCTAATCCTTTTGTTTAACAAATCTTTCTCTTCTTGTTCCATAAACCTTTAATATGTCAACCTACGAAGTTAACAAATTTGTATGTTATATGTAGGGATGGAAAATGGTTATAGAAAATTAAAATTTAGTTTTTAAACTTATAAATAATCTCCAATTTGCTGCTCCATATCCATCAACAATTCCTGCTCCTGCCCCAATTACAAACTGACAATTCTTTAAATCCCATCCAAGCGAAACTATCCCCTCAACTGGTGTTGATTCTTTATTTCTAAAA
>JAMWCJ010000043.1 GCA_023818645.1 Candidatus Omnitrophota bacterium
AGTTTGGGCGGTGCAGGACTTGAACCTGCGGCCCCTACCTTGTAAGGGTAGTGCTCTAACCACTGAGCTAACCGCCCTAATTTTTCAATTTTACAATTTTTATTAATTTTTGTAAAATTTTTTGAAAGAATATTTCTTGACAAAATAAAAAGTTATGATTAAATAAAACAATATTAAAAGAAAGGAGGAAAAAATGGCAAATGATTTGTTAAATGGAATTAAAGAAAGTATAATTAAGGGAGACATGAAAAAGACAGAAGAGTTAGTTGATAAAGCAATAAAGGAAAATTTGCCTGTAGAAAAAATATTGAATGAAGGTTTGATTGCAGGAATGAGTGTTGTTGGTGAAAAGTTTAAAAATAATGAGTATTATGTGCCTGAAGTTTTAATTGCAGCAAGAGCAATGAATAAAGGAATGAGTTTGCTTGAACCATTTATTGTCCAGTCAGGCATAAAACCTATTGCTAAACTTGCAATAGGAACAGTTAAAGGTGATTTACATGACATAGGAAAAAATCTTGTAGTTATGATGTGGAAAGGTGCCGGCTTTGAAGTTATTGATCTTGGGATAGATGTTCCACCGGAAAAATTTGTTGAAGCAGCAAAAGAAGGAGCCCATGTTATTGGAATGAGCGCTCTTTTAACAACAACAATGGTTCAAATGAAGGAAACAATTGAAGTTTTGAAAAAAGAAGGTGTAAGAGATAATGTAAAAATAATTATTGGAGGAGCCCCTGTTACTCAAGAATTTGCTGATGAAATTGGTGCTGATGGTTATGCCCCTGATGCTGCAAGTGCAGTAGATAAAGTTAAAGAACTCCTCGGTCTATAATGTGAATAAGTTATACTATTTTATTTTTAGTTATCTGTTTGGAAGTATTCCTTTTGGTTATTTATTTTGTAAGATTTTTAAAGGAATTGATATCCGTAAATTTGGAAGTGGAAATATTGGTGCTACAAATGTTTATAGAGTTTGTGGATGGAAAGTCGGGATTCCTGTTTTAATTTTAGATATTTTAAAGGGCTTCCTTCCAGTTTATATTGGTAAAATTTTTAACTTCCAAAATTCTATTATTCTATTTGGTGGTATTTTGTCAATTTTAGGACATTCTTTTTCAATTTTCTTGAAAGGGAAAGGAGGAAAAGGTGTTTCAACAAGTTTTGGTGTTGTAATTGGACTTTTCCCCTTTCCTGCTCTATTATCTTTTATATTATGGATAATAATTGTTTTTTCTACAAAATATGTATCTCTTGGTTCAATTGCTGGTGCTTTTTTTCTACCAATTTTTACATTTTTTTTAATGAAAGATAAATTTCTTTTTTATGTGAGTATTTTTATTTTTATCTTTATACTTTATACTCACAGGGAAAATATTAAACGACTTTTAAACAAAAATGAAAATAAGATTAACCTTCCATGGATAAAAAAATAGGTATAATTGGTAGTGGTGGTTGGGGAATTGCACTTTCTATAATTTTTAACAAATTGAAATATAAAATTTATCTGTGGGAACCTTTAAAAGAAAATTATGAAATATTGATCAAAAAAAGGGAAAATATAAATTATTTCAAAGGTGTAAAAATCCCGAAAGAAGTTGGTATATCTAATTCATTAGAGGAGGTAGTTGAAAATTCTAAAATTCTTATAATTGTTGTAAGGTCTTCTTTTTTTAGAAAGACGATTGAAGATTTAAAAAATATATATAAAGACCAATATGTAATAATTGGAACAAAGGGCCTTGAATACCAAACAAGTAAAAGAATGTCTGAAATATTAACTGAGTATATTAAAACAGAGAATTTTGCTATTTTATCAGGACCGACAATTGCAAAAGAAATAGTTAAAGGATATCCTACTGCTGCAGTAATTGCTTCTAAAAATTTAAGTGTTGCAGAATCTTTACAAAAAATAATAAGTTGTGAAAATTTTAGAATTTATACAAGTACAGATATAATAGGAGCAGAAATTGGTGGGTCTTTTAAAAATATAGTTGCAATTGGTGCAGGTATAATTGACGGACTTAAACTTGGAATAAATACAAAATCTTCATATATTACAAGAGGTCTCAATGAAATGATTAAAATTGGAACTTTTCTTGGAGGAGAAGAAAAAACATTCAGAGGTCTTTCAGGCATTGGAGATTTAATCACAACTTCATTTTCAAAATATAGTAGAAATAGGTCTTTTGGAGAAGGGATTGTAAAAATTGGTAAAGAAAAATATCTGAAAAAAGCAAAGATGGTAATTGAAGGAATCCCAACAACAAAAGCATTTTACGAATTGAGTAGAAAGTTTAAAATTGAACTTCCAATAACAGAAGCAATTTATAGGATTATTTATGAAAATAGTGATGTAAAAGAAGAAATAAAAAAATTAATGATTAGAGAACTTAAGAGAGAATGAAGATTAAATTTTATTATATCAGAGATGCTTCAAAATTGCTGGATATTCCACCTCATATATTAAGATATTGGGAAAAACAACTAAATCTTAAAATAATGAGGGATAGAAAGGGTAACAGAATTTATACAGATAAAGATATTGAAGTACTAAAGAATATAAAATTGTTAATTTATAACGATGGTTTAAGAATCAAAGGTGTAAAGAAAAAATTAAAAGAGAAAAAATTGGAAAATAAAAAAGAATGTGTTAAATTATTAAAAAAGATCTTTAAAAAATTGAAGGAAATAAAAAAATGTTTACAATAGGCATTCTTGCTTCTGGAAAAGGAACAAACTTACAGGCAATAATAGATTATATAAAGGAAGAAAATTTACCAATAAAAATTGGAATTGTGATAAGTGATAACCCTGAAGCATACGCTTTAGAAAGGGCTAAAAAAGAAGGGATTAGAAATATCTGTATTCCATGTGAAAAATATAAAACAATACTTGATAAAGAAACTGAAATTAAATATATTGAAGTTCTAAAGGAAAATAATGTTGAACTTGTATGTCTTGCTGGTTTTATGCGTATATTGAAAAAAAATTTTATAAAAAATTTTCCAAATAAGATTATAAACATTCATCCCTCTCTACTGCCTGCCTTTCCTGGACTTGAAAGTTGGAAAAAAGCACTTGAATATGGAGTTAGATTTACTGGCTGTACTGTTCATTTTGTTGATGAAGGAATTGATTCTGGACCTATTATTTTGCAAGCAGTTGTCCCTATTTTACAAGATGACACTCCTGAAATACTTCACAAAAGAATTCAAGAAAAAGAACATATTATTTATCCTTTAGCAATAAGATTAATTGCTGAAGGTAGAGTAAGTATTGTAGGTAGAAAAGTTTATATAAGATGAAAAAAGAAGATATTATTATTAGAAAAGGTAGATTAGAAGATGTGGTATTTATAAGAAAGATGGTGAATAAATTTGCTGAAGAAGGAATGATGCTGCCTTTATCTATAAATCAGATTTATGAAAGAATAAGAGATTTTTCTATAATAGAAAAAAATGGAAAAATTATTGGTTGTGGTGCATTAAAAATTGTTTGGAAAGATCTTGCGGAGATAAGATCTATTGCAATAAAAAAACAATTTCAAAAAAAAGGTTATGGAAAAAGAATAGTAGAAGAATTATTGAAAGAAGCAGAACAACTTAAAATTAAAAAAGTATTTGTCCTTACAAATAAACCTGAATTTTTCAGCAAGTTAGGTTTTGAAAAAATTTCAAAACAAAAACTTCCACATAAAATATGGGTTGATTGTATTAACTGTCCAAAATTCCCAAAATGTGATGAAATCCCTATGATGAAAAGTTTAAAAAAATGAAAAAAATCTTCTTTTTAATTTTAATTTTCTCATGGATCTGTTTTTCAAAAGTTTATATAAAAGAGGAAATAAAAATCAATGGTTCAGAAGAAGAAGTTTTTGCAATCGGTGAAAATATTGATTTATCAGGTATATTTAAAAATGAATTTATTGGAGTAGGAAAAAAAATAAGTGGGGATTTAAAGATATATGGAGATTTTATCTCAACTGCTTTAACTCAAAATTTAACTCTTTTTACTGAAAATGATTTTTATTCTATCGGGAATAAAATAATTTTTAATGGCAAAACAGGAGGAAGTTTTACCTGTATAACAAGAAACTTAATTTTGGAAAATTCAGAAATAGGAGGAAATTTAAGAATAATGGGAAATAATGTTTTTCTCAGAAATGTAGAAATAAAACAAAAAAGTTTTATTTATGGAGAAAAAATAAAAATCTCAGGTATTTTTTCTGATCTCAATCTTCACGGGAAAGAAATTGAAATTGAAAAAGGAACAAAAATTCTTGGTAATTTAATATATTACACTCCTGAAAAATTCCCTTTCCCTGATGTAGAAATAAAAGGTAAAGTTGAGTGGAAAAAACCTTATGGAGAAAAAGTAAAAGAGAAAACAACAATCTTTAGAAAATTAAAGTTTTTTTACTCCTTTTTTTCTTTGTTTTTCACATATTTTTTACTTCTTTTTTTTACCCCAAATTTACTCCAATCTACAACATTAATTTCTGGAAGAAATTTTATTAAATCCTTTCTTTTAGGACTACTTCTCATTATTATTTTCAGTTTTTTTATTTTAATTTTTCTGATTACAATTATAGGTGTTCCAGCCAGTTTAATATTAATAACTTTTTTTGTTTCTTCTTTATATATTTCAAGAGGTTTTATTTTTATCTATCTTGCAAGAAATATTTTTTATAAATTTGATGATACAAAACTTGTATGGATCCTATCAATTTTTTTGGGGATTTTAATTTTCAATCTACTTTCTTTAAATCTAACATTAAAAATAATGAGTAATATAATCGCAACTCCAACAGGATTTGGGGCTTTATTGATAGATAGAGTAAAATTATTTAAAAAACTGAGAGAAGAGAAAATTATTTAAAGGAGGATAAAAATGAAGATAGTGATTGCTTATTCAGGCGGACTTGATACTTCAGTTGCAATAAGATATTTAAAAGAAAAATATAAGGCAGAGATAATCGCTTATACTTCAAATATTGGACAGAAAATTGAGCCTCCTGATATTCTTGAAGAAAGGGCTAAAAAGGCAGGAGCAAAAAAATTTTATTATGAAGACCAGAGAGAAAAATTTGTAAAAGATTATATTATTCCAGCACTTAAGGCAGGCGCAATTTATCAGGAAAAATATCCACTTGCAACATCTTTATCAAGGCCTTTAATTGCTGAAGGAGTTATAAAAATTGCTAAAAAAGAGAAAGCAGATGCAGTTAGTCATGGATGTACTGGAAAAGGAAATGATCAGGTAAGGTTTGAACTAACATTTAAATATCTTGCTCCAGATTTAAAAGTTATAGCACCTTTAAGGGAATGGGAATTTAAATCAAGAGAACAAGAAATTGAATATGCAAAAGAAAAAGGTATACCAATAAGCACCTCAAAAGAAAAGCCATATAGTATTGATGAAAATTTGTGGGGCATATCTATTGAATGTGGTGTTCTTGAAAATCCTTGGACAGAACCACCAGAAGATGCTTACCAAATAACAAACCCTCCTGAAAAAGCACCAGACAAACCAGAATATATTGAAATTGGTTTTGAAAAAGGGATTTTTGCCTCTTTAAATGATAAAAAAATGAAAGAGATTGAGATAATTGAAAGATTAACAGAAATTGGAGCAAGGCATGGAATAGGAAGGATTGATATGATAGAAGATAGATTGGTTGGAATAAAATCAAGAGAAATATATGAAGCACCAGCAGCGGTAATTTTACATACAGCACATAATGAAATTGAAAAACTTGTTTTTTCAAGGGATTTATATGAATTTAAAAAAATTGTATCAATTAGATATTCTCAACTTATCTATTTTGGTCAATGGTTTTCACATTTGAGAGAATGTCTTGATAAGTTTGTTGAAGAAACTCAGAAATATGTAACAGGGAAAGTAAGATTAAAACTTTATAAAGGGAATTGTATAGTTGTTGGAAGAAGTTCTCCTTACTCTTTATATAAAGAAGAACTTGCAACTTATACAGAAAAAGATATTTTTGACCATAAAGCATCAAATGGTTTTATTGAGATTTTTGGATTGACAAGTAAATTAGAAGGAGGAAGAAAAAAATGAAAAATAAGAAAATTAAAATAGAAGAAAAAGAAAAAAATACACAAAACTTTCTAAAATCTGTTCTTTTCCAATATCCTGAAAAGATCCCTGTCCGTATGGGATTTTTGCCTGCTACATGGTTTGAATATGGAGAGAAGATGGAAGAAATAGTTCTTTCACATCCAAATATATTTCCAAATTATAAGAAAGGAAGTTTTAAAAATATTAAACTTTCTCCAGAATATAGAAAGGGAATGGTTAAAGATGTCTGGGATATCACATGGGAAAATATACAAGAAGGTATTTGTGGCGCACCTGTTGAAGAACTTGCTCCTTTGAAAAACTGGGATGATTTTGAAAAATTTAAAATACCAGACCCTTTAAAATATGACAGATTTGGAACCGAGATAGATTGGAAACAAAGAAAAGAAGAAATTGAAAAGATTAAAAAAGAAGGGAAAATTGCAGGTGGTGGTTTATTCCATGGCTCTATGTACATGCAACTTTATTATTTAAGAGGTTTTGAAAATTTTATGATAGATATTGCTGAAGAAAATCCAAATTTAAACAAACTTATAGATATCATTTGTGAGTATAATTTAAAGATAATAGAAAAATATATTAAAATTGGTGCTGAATGGATGGGTTTTGCTGATGACTTGGGTTTACAAAAATCTTTACCAATAAGTCCTTTTAAATGGAGAAAATTTATAAAGCCACCTTATAAAAAAATGTTTGAAAAATGTTTGGAAAATGGGCTAATTATTTATTTGCATTCAGATGGTTATATTCTTGATATTATACCTGATTTAATTGAGTGTGGCCTTGATATGTTAAATCCTCAAATTAGACCAAATACATTAAAAGGGATTGAGAAATATTGTAAAGGGAAAATTGCTGTAAACCTTGACCTTGATAGACAACTATTTCCATTTGCAACAAAAGAACAGATTAAAAATCATATTAAGGAAGCAATTGATTCCCTTGCTTTACCCGAAGGAGGTTTATCTTTAAGTATAGAAATAGGTCCTGATGTCCCACTTGAAACATTAGAGATAATATGTAATACACTGGAAAAATTTAACTGTCATGGCTGGTAAAATTGAAATATATGTAGGAACAAGTGGATGGTTATATAGTTGGAATCAAGGACAAAACTTTGAGTGGTATGTAGAAAATTCAAATTTAAATTCAGTTGAACTAAATGCTTCATTTTATAGGTTTCCTTTTCAAAATCAGATAAAGGGATGGTTAAAAAAAGCAAAAAATATAAATTTTTCAATAAAAGTTCATAGGAAGATAACCCATATTTTAAAATTGGGGCAGGATAGTTTAAATGTTTGGAATGACTTTAAAAATTTATTTTCACCCCTTGAAGAAAAAATAAAATTTTACCTTTTTCAAATGCCTCCAAGTTTTTCTACTGTATTTTTTGAAAGAGTTGAAAAATTTTTTGAAGATTTTAAAGAAAAAGAAAAAATTGCCATTGAATTTAGAAATAAAAGTTGGTTTTCAAACGAATGGGTAAAAAAAATAGAAGATCTCGGTCTTGTATTTGTAAGTGTTGATAGTCCCGAAATTAAATCATTTATAGTTAAAACAAATGGAGTAATCTATTTAAGATTTCATGGAAGAAAAAGTTGGTACTCACATAATTATACAGAACAAGAATTAAAAGAATTTGTTTTAAAAATAAAAAATTTAAAGTCAGAAAGAATTTATGCTTACTTCAACAATAACCACAATATGCTTTCAAATGCACAAAAATTCTATGGGATGCTGAAAACTATTTGAAAAACAAATGAGAAAAACTATAAAAGATTTACTTGGAAAAAGTTTTAAATGTAAATTTTGTGGGAGAATTCATAAAATTGAAATTGAAAAAATAAAAGATGGAAAAATTGAAAAAATTGAAAAATTTATTTCAAAAATTTTAAAAGGCAAAAAATTACTTATTTTATGCGATGATATTACATGGGAAGTTGCTGGAAGATATATAAAAGAACAAATTAAAAATAATATTCCAATTACATTAATTTTAAAACCAAAGAATGAAAAAAGAGTAACCGCGAGATATGAGTATATTGATGAAATTGAAAAAAATATTCAAGATGTTTCATTAATTATAACAGTTGGTGCAGGAACAATCACTGATTTGGGAAAGTTAACAGGTAATAAATATAAAATTCCTGTTTTTTCTTTTCCAACAGCACCTTCAATGAATGGTTATACTTCTCCAGTTGCTGCATTTATAAAAGAAGGGGTTAAGTTAACAATCCCTGTCAATCCTCCAAAATCTATTTATATAGATAGAGAAATATTATCAAAGGCACCTTTAGAACTGATTAAAGCGGGTTTTGCTGATTCTCTTGCTAAAAGTTTTGCGAATGCTGATTGGAAAATATCATCAATTATAACAAGTGAAAAATTTTGTTCCTTGCCTTTAAAAATTGTAAGTAAAGCAGAAAAAAAGTATATAAATAAAAGCAACTTAATTTTAAAAAGGGATAAGAAAATTATAAAAAATCTTATGGATGGACTAAATCTTGGTGGAATTTCTATGATTATAGCTGGTTCCTCTTCTCCTGCTTCAGGTGGAGAACATTTAATTTCCCATTTCCTTGATATGTATGCGTGCCAGAATAATAGAGAATTATTTTCCTATCATGGTTTACAGGTTGGAACTGGTATTTATATAAGTTCTTTAATTTACGAAAGATTAAAACATTTAAATGATTTTGAAATAAAAAAGATGTTGAACAAAAGAAATATTGATTATGATGAAAAGGAAAGGATTTTAATATCATTATTTCCATCAAGTAAGAATTTATTGAAAGATATTTTTAAGAAAAAAAATGATAATCTCAAAAAGATGAGAATAAAACTTTTTGAAGAATGGGAAAATATAAAAAAAACTGCTTTCTCAATAGTTTATAACCCGGTTGAAATAAAGAATTTTTTAAGTAAAGTAAATTGTCCAGTTTATTTAAATGAGATAGTTCCTGAGAAAAATTTGATATATAAAACATTTTTACTTTCAAGATTTATAAGAGAAAAAATAACTATATTGGATATCGCTGATGAAATAGGGATACTTGAAGAAATTGCAAATGAATATATAAAAGGAAATATATGAAAGAAAAAGAAATAATAGAATTTCTTAAAAAAAGATTTAAGAAAAAAGAAGCAATTTTAGGAATAGGAGATGATTGTGCAGTTATTGGATATAAAAAAGATTATTATATAATCCTGACAACAGATTCTCTTTTTGAAAATGTCCATTTTGAACTTGAAAAATTTACCTGGTATCAAATAGGTAAAAAGGCGATTGCTGTGAATTTGAGTGATATATGTGCAATGGGTGGAGTTCCTAAATTTTCTTTAATCTCTCTTGGATTACCAAAAGCAGATTTAGAAATAATTAAAAATTTGACAAACTCAATTAAACAAATGTGTAGAAAATATAAATTTGAAGTTGTTGGAGGGAATTTAATAAGGTCAGAGAAAACTTTTATTGATGTTTTTATGATAGGAATTGTAGAGAAAAAATATTTAAAAACAAGAACTGGTGCAAAACCAAAAGATTTAATATATGTGACAGGAACTTTTGGTTGTTCTCAAATAAAAAAGCAATTCAATTTAAATCCACCTGTTTTTGAAATAAGAAGATTAATAAAAAAATATAAAATTACAAGTATGATAGATATTTCAGATGGTCTTTCTTCAGATTTAATAAAACTTGTAGAAAGTAGTAAAGTTGGATTTAAATTATATCTTGATAAAATTCCTGTATCAGAAGATGCGAAAAGAATAAGTAAGGATGAATTTGAAAGTATAGAACATGCTTTAAATGATGGAGAGGACTATGAGATTTTATTTACTGCTCCAAAAGAAGAAAAAATACCTGGAAAAATTGGGAAGATAAAAATTACAAAAATTGGAGAAATAACAAGAGAAAGAAAATATATAGGAGTTTATAAAGGTAATATGATTGAAATAAAGAATCAAGGATTTTCTCATTTTTGAATTTTTAATTATGAACAACTTTTATATTATTTTGAAATGGATTATTATTTACTTTTTTGTAATTTTCATTTTTAAAAAATATCAACCACCTTACCTTTATTTAATAATTGGATTGTGTTTTTTAACTGGATTTATTTTGCGAAAATTTGACCTTTATCCAGGTAAAAAAGAACCACTTCTTCTTGATTTTTCAACTTTTTTAATCTCTTTTATTCTTTTTATTTTAAACAAAATTGGATTGAAAATTGATATCAAAATCGCCTTCTTTTTTGTTCTTATTCCACATTTAATCTATAATATATGCAAAACTTTCAAAGTTTTTTAAAAACTGTAAAAATCTATCTATCTTTTACATAAAGAATTTTCGTTTTGTTTTTTAATATCTTAATTATCAAATATATCAACAAAACAAAAGAGAAAAATTTTATTAAAGATAGATAATTCAGTTTCTTATATAAGAAAATTTGCTTCTGAAAATCAATAAAAGTAAACAAAATATAAATTAAGAAATATAATAAAAAAGATTTTTTTTCATAATTTTTATAAGGATATGATCTTAAAGCAATAAACAAAAGAGGCAAAGAATAAATGGCCAAAAACTTCTCCATCTGTAAAAAATGTTGCCTGTTTTTTCAGCATAATATTTGAATTTCATCATAGAGTTTCTCACTTATACTTACTTAAATCAAATTCAAAAACACATTCTTTTTCTTTTTCATCCTCATATGGTTTAAAAATTACTACAAGTTTAACTTTAGCATCTTTAGGTATTCCTTTATTAGAAAATTTAACTTCTCCTTCTGAAATATGATAATAATCCCTTGTAAATTGTGAATAAGGGCTCATATAATAGGAAATTGGTTGAATTTTTTTATTATTGTATTCTAAATAAAGTCTTGCAGTCCTCCCAAATGTAGCATAATTTCCAAATAGAGCAACTTTGAAATAGATTTTGTCAGAAAATTCTTTTAGAGCCATATTTATAATTTTCATATTTACTTTCTGGTGTTTTTCTGCTGCAATTTTTGAAATCAAAGCAACTCTTAAAAATGGAGTTATTAATGTTGCTCTTCCTTTTCCATATTCATACTCATAACCAACTGACCATTTTTCTGTAAATTCAGTAAATGTCAAAGAAACATTTTCTTTACCATAATTTATTGCTTCATTTATCTGTTCAGAACTTAAAACTTCTTCCAAATTAATTTTCCCCTTGCTACAACCAAATAAAAAAGATATAATAAATCCAAAAATTAGAGTTCTTTTCAACTTTACTCCTTTTCTTTTATATTTTACCTTCTCCTTTATTAAAATCAAGTTTTATAGTAAAATTAATATTTAAATGGGAAAACAGAAAAATGGAAAAAATTATAATTTTTGATACTACTTTAAGAGATGGAGAACAATCTCCAGGAGCAAGTTTAACAAGTGATGAAAAACTTAAAATTGCTTTACAACTTGAAAAACTTGGTGTTGATATAATTGAGGCAGGATTCCCGATTTCAAGCCCTGATGATGCAAAAGCAGTAAGAATTATTGGAGAAAATATAAAAAATTCAACTGTATGTGCTCTTGCAAGGTGTAAAGATGAAGATATTGATATTGCATTAAAATCACTTGAAAAAGCAAAAAAACCACGTCTCCACCTTTTTCTTGCTACAAGTGAAATTCACAGGAAATATAAATTAAAAAAAGCCAAAGATGAAATAGTGAAAATAGCAAAGGAAAAAGTAAGATATGCAAAAAAGTTTATTGATGATATTGAGTTTTCTCCAGAAGATGCATCAAGAACAGAACCAGATTTTTTACTTAAAGTATGCCAAGCAGCAATAGAGGAAGGAGTTAAAACGATTAATATTCCTGATACAGTTGGATATGCAATCCCTGAAGAATTTGGGAAATTAATAAAATTCCTAAGTGAAAATTTACCAAAGGAAATAATTATAAGTGTTCATTGTCACAATGATTTAGGCCTTGCAGTCAGCAATTCTTTATGTGCTATTTTAAATGGAGCAAGACAGGTAGAGTGCACAATAAATGGAATTGGAGAAAGAGCAGGTAATGCTTCTCTTGAAGAAATAGTTATGAATCTTGTGGTAAGAAAAAATTATTATAAAGTTGAAACGAATATAAAAACAGAAGAAATTTATAAAACCAGTCGTCTTGTTTCAACATTAACAGGAATCCCTGTTCAACCAAATAAGGCAATTGTTGGGAAAAACGCTTTTAGACATGAAGCAGGTATCCATCAGGATGGAATTTTGAAGTACCGGCTAACATATGAGATTATAGACCCAAAAATGATAGGAATCCCTAAAAGTGAACTTGTCCTTGGTAAACATTCAGGACGGCATGCTTTAAGAGAAAGATTAAAAACTCTTGGATTTGAATTTGATGATAAAAAATTCGAAAAAATTTTTGAAAAATTTAAAAAACTTGCTGAAAAGAAAAAGGAAATACACGATCTTGACTTAATAGCAATAGCAGAAGAAGAATTTACATCTATGAAACAAGTTTATACACTTGAATATTTTCATATAGTTTCGGGTTCCTCTACAATTCCTTCTGCAACTGTGAGATTGAAAAAAGAAGGGAAAATTATAGAAGATGCTTCAAGAGGAGATGGACCAGTAGATGCTCTTTACAAGGCAATAGATAGAATAACAAAAATTACTCCTATTTTAAAAGAATACAAAATCAATGCAATTACTGGAGGAAAAGATGCTCAAGGAGAAGTAAATGTTACACTTGAAATAAAAGGAAAAACTTTTTATGGGAAAGGAGTCAGTACTGATATAATTGAAGCAAGTGGTAAAGCATATATTAATGCAATAAATTTCTATTTAGCAAGAAAGATGGTAGAAAAGAAAACATTAAAAGGAACATAATATGACAATATCAGAGAAAATACTTGCAAAACATTGTGGAAAAAAAGAGATTTTTCCTGGAGAATATATTGAAGCTTCTATTGATTTAATACTTGCCAATGATATAACAGGCCCTCTTGCAATTAAAGAATTTGAAAATACTGGAGCAAAAAGTGTCTTTAATCCTGAAAAAATTGTTCTTGTCCCAGATCACTTCACCCCCTGTAAGGATATAAAAAGTGCCGAACTTGTTAAAATATTAAGAGAATTTGCTAAAAAATATAAAGTAAGATTTTATGAAATAGGACAAGTAGGGATAGAACATGCTCTTTTACCTGAAGAAGGTTTGACTTTACCAGGACAACTTATTATTGGAGCAGATAGTCACACCTGTACTTATGGAGCAGTTGGTTGTTTTTCAACAGGGGTAGGTAGTTCTGATGTTGCTTATGCAATGATAACTGGAAAACTGTGGTTTAAAGTTCCTGAAACGATAAATTTTTTTTATTATGGAAATTTAAATAGTTTTGTTGGAGGTAAAGATTTGATTTTATATACAATAGGATTGATAGGTGTTGATGGAGCAAATTATAAGAGTATGGAATTTACAGGTCCAGTTATTGAAAATTTGCCAATAGATGATAGATTTACAATTTGTAATATGGCAATTGAGGCAGGTGGAAAAAATGGAATAATAAAACCTGACTTAATAACAGAACAATATTTAAGAGAGATAAAAGTAAATTACAAACCTGATGAAAACTTAAAGACAGATAGTGAAAAAGATTATGAAAGAATTGTTGAAATAGATGTAAGTAAAATTGAACCACAAGTTGCTGCTCCTCATCTCCCAAGTAATTCAAAAAGTGTTAGAGAATACGAGGATGTAAAAATTGACCAGGTTGTTATAGGCTCATGTACAAATGGAAGAATAAGTGATTTAAGAAAAGCAGCAAATATTTTAAAAAATAAAAAAGTTCATCCAGAGGTAAGATGTATAATTATTCCAGCAACTCAAAAAGTTTATATGCAGGCATTAAAGGAAGGTCTTATAGAAACTTTTCTTTCTTCTGGATGTGTTATAAGTCCTCCTACCTGTGGTCCTTGCCTTGGAGGTCATATGGGTGTTCTTGCAAAAGGAGAAGTAGCAATAGCAACAACAAACAGGAATTTCATAGGAAGAATGGGAGACCCTGAAAGTTATGTCTATCTTTCCAATCCAGAAGTTGCAGCAGCAAGCGCAATTAAAGGAAAGATTATTCATCCGGAGGAGATATAAATGGAATGGTTTAAGAAAGATATTTACTTAAAAATAATTAGAAGGGAAGGTTATGGATTTATTCCGTGTGTTGTAAGTATTAATGGAGAGATATGGGACCAAAATTCAGAATATTTTGAAAATTTAAAAAAGGAGTGTCCTGATATTTATATTGTTGCAAGTAAAAATCCTGAAATGGAAAGAGAAAATTTTAAAAAAGATGAATGGGGTTGTTTATGGCACTATCCAGGGAAATATCTTGATGGACAGGTTGTTAAACATCCTCTTTCTGACTGGTCTTTATTTGATAGTTATAGACCTCCTGAGCCACTAAAGTATAGAAACTGGGAAGAGATTAAAAATAATGTAGAAAAAGCAAAAAAAGAAGGGGAAATCATATATTTAGGAGTTGAACATGGTTTTTTCTATCTACGACTTACATATTTAAGAGGATTTGAAAATTTTATGATAGATGTTGGATTAGAAGAGCCAAAATTAAAAAAACTTATAGAGATTTTAACAGAATACTGGAAGGTAATTATAAAAAAATATGTTGAATTTGAACCCGATATAATTTCTTTTGGGGATGATCTTGGGCATCAAAATTCTTTACCAATAAGTCCTATTAAATGGCGTAGTTTAATAAAACCATCCTATAAAGAAATTTTTTCAATCTGTAGAAGAAAAAATATAGAGGTTTATTTACATACAGATGGATACATTGTTGATATTATTCCAGACCTTATTGAATGTGGGGTTACTGTTTTAAATCCACAGGATTTAGTTAATGGAATAGATAATCTTGAAAAAATTGCAAAAGGAAAAGTCACCATTGACCTTGATATAGATAGACAGAAAATAACTTTCTTTGGTAAAAGTCAAGAAATTGATCAGCATATAAAAAAATCAATTGAAAAACTTGGTTCACAAAAAGGAGGTCTTTTACTTAAATATGGCGCTTATCCTGGAACTCCAGTTGAAAATATAAGCCAAGTTATAAGAGCAATGCAAAAATATTGTAAAATATGGGTTTAAACAGGAGAAAAAAATGAAAATAAGAGGAAATGTCTGGAAATTTGGAGACCATATAAATACAGATGATATAATTGCAGCAAGATATTTAAACACAACAGATGAAAATGAACTTGCTCAACATTGTTTTGAAACTATAAGACCCCAATTTTCTAAAAATATAAAAAGAGGAGATATTATAGTTGCAGGAGAAAATTTTGGTTGTGGAAGTAGCAGAGAACATGCCCCTGTTGCGATTAAAGGATCTGGAATCTCTGTTGTAATTGCGAAAAGTTTTGCAAGGATATTTTTCAGAAATTCAATAAATATAGGTCTTCCTTTGATAGAACTTAAAGATACAGATGAAATAAATGAAGG
>JAMWCJ010000044.1 GCA_023818645.1 Candidatus Omnitrophota bacterium
TGCCATTTTCTCCCACAAATTTTAATTTAAAATCTTTTGCATTTTTTACTCCCATTGCAAACTCAATTGTTGATATAAAACCAGAAGAAAATTTCAAATTCATTATAGAAGATGTTAAACTCATTTTGACTTCTTTATCATATTCAATATTCTCAAATGCACTTACTTGCTCAATGTCTTTAAAAATATCAAGTAATTGAGTTACAAAATGATAATGTTGCCAAATATAGATAGGACCACAAAGTTTACTATCTGCATACCATCCTTTCAAAGATGGAGAAATATAAGTAAAATAAGAAAATAAAGGCCTTCCTATCATATTTAAATTTTTTTTGATTGTATAAAAAGGATTTTCTAAGATTTGAGTTAAACTTACCCAGTAGACAAGATTTTTTTCTAATGCAATATTAATCAATTCATCAACTTCTTCAACTGTTAAAGTTGGTGGATATTCTACAAGAACATTTTTATTATTTAAAAGTGCTTTTTTTGAAATTTCATAATGTGTTGCATTTGGAGTTGATATAGTTACTGCAGATATTTTAGGATTATTTAAAATATCATCAAGAGAAGTTGTATACTTTATTCCATATTTCTCAGAAAAATTTTTAACTTCTTCTTGAAAAGGCGAATAAACAATAACTATTTCTCCTATACCACTCTCAATTATTGATTTTGCCTGAAAATTGGCTCTACCACCTGCTCCTATTATCCCAACTTTAATTTTTTCCATAATGCCTCCTATTTTTTACAATATTGTAAATAATTATAATAGAATTGTCAAGTCAGAGAATAATAACAGCACGGGATGGAGAAGCAGATAAACCTTTTACTTTTAATGGCATAATAATTATTTTATATCTTCCCTTTTCTATTTTATCTCCATTAACAACTGGAGCAAGGCACATAGCACCTGATAAATAAAGATTTCTTAAATTTGGCAATTCTTTTGAGTCCTTTGGATCCTGAATATCGTCATAGCAAGGCAAATCAGCAGCAAGAATTTTAACTTTTTTATTTATAATCCAGTCCATTGCAGAATATTCAAAATGTGGAGAATTTAAAACAAAATTTTCCTTATTCCACATTTTATACCATCCAGTAAAAATCACAAGACAATCTTCTTCTTTTACTTCAACACCTGAATTTTCAAGTTCCTCAACTTTTATATGTTCTCTTGGCCCTTTTTCTTTCAATTTAATCACCGCACAATCCAAAAACAACTCTTCAATATCAACTTCATCAACAGTTCTTACATTTAGTAAAATATGAGCACCTGTTTCAAGATATGTTCCTGTCAAAATACTCATTTCAATTCTATGAGCAGAAAAACCATCTTTTTTAACATTTGCCATTTCTACTATCTTTGGTCCAGCAAAAATCTCTTCTTTTAACTCATCTCCATAATTCCACATTCCATTTTCAATTAAACCACTTATTTCTATCATCTTCATATCCGCCCCCTTTTTTAAAAAAATTTAAGCATTCAATTGGAAAAATATCAAATTTTATTAAATGAGAGATTCCAAAAGAACTTCCCGGAGGGATATATAAAACAAATCATTTTTAAATCTCATTAAAAAAGAGATGGATTTTTCTCTATTGCTTATAAAACAGAAGTGTTTATTTCTTCAATTTTAAAAATTCTAAAATCTCCTGGATATGAATTAAAATCAACAGAATCAATTAATAAGATTAAAGAAGGGAATTTATAGAGCAAATTTACACCTTCCTCCTCATGGTAGCCGTTGAGAATTTTCAAGAATATGGAGATATTAACTATTTATTCCAGTAACATCTATCCTCTATATCAACTTCTGAGTAGGGCAATCCTTTTATTCCAGTTAAAAAAAATATCAAAATCCCTAAAATTACATTTCTCATTTTAAAAATTTTTACTTCTCAACCATAATTGTTATATCACGAGTTATAAATTTCGTCCTGTCAATCGCTGTCAAAGTAAATATATATTTTCCCGGGATAGAAAGCCCGTATACTTTTGTTGTTGATAATCCAGGTTTTTCAAAATATACTTTTGCTTCTGAAGGACAACTCTTTAAAGACCAAAAACATGTTACAATATCATTTTCATTATCTTTTATCTTTGCTTTTAGAATTACATCTGTCTGGGGTAGTTTCAAAATAGAGGGTATTGAAGTTATCTCTTCAATAATAGGTGGCGAATTAAAAGGATAAACAGTCACTTTTAAATTTTTCCATACCGTATTTATTTTATCACTCAATTGAATACGAAATACATAATCACCTGGTAAAGAAAGATTTGAAACAACACATGATGGTTTATCCGGTGTCTCAAGAATAGCATTTGCTCCTTCTGGTTGTTCTATAACAATCCATTTATACTCAAGATTGTCTCCTTCAATATCAAATCCACTTGCTCTTAATTCGGTTTTCTGTTCTGGTAAAGTTACAGTTACAGGGATACGATTGTGAAGGTCAAAAATTTCAGGTGGTTGATTTCCTTCTAATACCTTTACTATAACTTTTTTAAGTATTTTATTAAAATTATCACTTACACTGATAGAAAAAACATATTTTCCTTTCTGGTTTAATCCAATTACAATTGTTTCTGATGATTCTGGATTTAGAATTTTCATAGAAACATCTTTTGGTTGTTCAAGAATTTGCCATTGATATTTAAGGGTTTCTCCTTCAGGATCAATTGCTTTAACAAATAGTTTAACCTGATTGTTTGGCAATTTAATAAAACTTGGTTCACTTTTCCAATTAATAATTACAGGTGGCATATTTTTTTGAGAGGGATAAATTGTCATAATTGTATTTGGTGATATATCCATTATAATTTCAGATGTATTTTCTATTTTAAATCTTTTCCCTTCATAATAATTCCCCTTTTCTGTATAACTTACTCCATAAATTCCTTCTGATAATCCCTTTATTCTTACTTTTAATTGTTGTGAATCTGGTTGATTATTAAGAAGTATTAATGTTATTCTTCTATCTTTTAAAAATGCAAGTGTTTTCAATTTTTCATTATCAGATATGCTTTCAATTCTTTTTGCACCAGGTCTTACATAATATATAATTTGGCGGATTTCCCAGAAATTTTTTGTATGTGAAAACCAGGTTCTTGATTTATTAAGAGGCAGAATATCCTTTATTGCATAAAACTCCCAGTAAGAGACCCCTCCAAAAATAATATCCTCATATAGATGATTTACAGTTAATCCCATAAATTCTGTCTGTCCTGTTGGTATCCCAAGTTTAAAAGCAAAATCTTTTATCTTCTCCTTTCCGCTATTATTACCGTAAAGATGATAAGAAATAAGTCCAACAAGGTTCCAGAATTCATTATCACTTTCTACAGATTTTATCCAGTTTAAACTTGTATTTACATTGACACATTCTGGAAATTGAATTTTTGTTTTAAATCCTAATTCCTTAAGTTTTTCTGAAAGGACTTTTGCTATTTTTACAGTTATATGAGGTGTAAAAGGATTATTATTTCCTGCTTCATTACAAATTGAATAATGGTCAGGAATAATTCCATATTTATCTCTTAAATAGATTAAAATAGCAATTACCCATTCTGTATATTCGTATGGACTATAAAAAAGATAAGGCGGAATTGAACCAGAACTCCCATTATTAAAAAAGGATGGACTTATATATAAACTGAAATGTTCATTTTTTTCTTCAACTCTCTTTTTAAAAGGGATAATAATTTTTTTTACAAAAGAATCTGTTCTATCTTTTTTAAAACTATTCCAATTAATATGATATGGGTCTTCGTCGTCATTAAAAACATCTTCCCATTCTCTTCTTGGAATTTCAAAACGAATCCGATTTAATCCAAGGTCATTAACAAGTACTTCAATTATTTCATCAATAATATCATCGGAAATCCAGAATATACCACAAGGAGAACCCCATCCAAGTATAGTTTGATATTGAATTTCTTGATTTATTTTGACATTAACAATATTTTCCTCTGAATAAGAATCAAAAATTAAAAAGAGAAAAAAAATTACTAAAATTTTAAAGAAATTTCTATTCATTTATGAAAAGTTTAAGACAAATTTTTTATTTTTGTCAATTTTACAAAAAGTTTTTGATTGATAAATAGATTGATCTACTTTCTTTCAACTCCATAATATTCAATCAGATGTTATACCAGAAAATATAATTACAATTTATGAAGCAATATGGGATTATAATGATCTTAAATAATCACTCCTTGCTTCTTTAAAATTTTTTGAAGTTTTTTTATGTCAAGATTTGAAAAACTCTCTGCTTTTTCTTTAATAAGTAGAGAAGAAGCAGTCCCTGAAATTTCTCCTGTTAAAGCACAACATGGAATTGCCCTTATAATATCCCATGCAGAAGAAGCAGATATACATCTTCCAGCAGTAGTTAGGTTTTTTGTTTTAACACCATAAAGACAAGAAAAGGGGATATAGTAAATAGGCCCAGATCTTCTCCAGTCACCAGTCATTCCTACAGCGTCAGGAAAAATTTTACCTTCATCCTCTTCTCTTAACTCTATTTTTCCTTTTAATCTTCTCGTCATTCTAAATGTTGGCATAAGAGGAATTGAAACAGGATAAATATGGGGATTTTCTCCTTTTAATTGTTCAATTTTTCTCCTTATATATTCTCTTGATTTTATAATCTGTTCTGTTATTTCTTTAACAGTATTTACAGAAAATCCTTTAACATCTCTATTATAAGGATCATATCTTTCACCAACAACATATCTTTTAACTTCTTTACCATCAAAACAAAAAAACCAGGCAACTGGGACATTTGCATCTACTGAAACTATATCTTCTCCTGAAAAATAACATACATCAGCATCTCCACTTGCATCAACAACAACTTTACATTCAATAATTCCTTTCCCTTCCTTATCTTCAATTATTAGATGTGTTATTTCATTATTTTCTTTTATCACTCCACAGAATCTTGTATCATACCTTATTTCAACTCCTTCTTTTAAAACAAGTTCTTCAAGTAAAAGCATAAAAGAAACAGGATTAAATTCAACTTTATATCTTGTTTCTTTTCTTTTTTTTATATCTCCTTTCTCTTTCCATGCCTGTGGAATATCCTTATATCCATCTGAAATAGAAAGTTTAAGCAATTCTTCAGCAAGTCCTCCAATAGTTTGATTTCCTTTCCCATCACATAAAGGTAAATAAACACAAACATTTCCAATTGTTGCAAGACCACCAAGAGCACAAAATTTTTCAATCAAACAAACTTTCATTCCATTTCTCGCAGAGGATATAGAAGCACTTACTCCAGCAATCCCTCCTCCAACAACCACAACATCATATTTACCGATTTTTCTAACTTTTTCCATCTTTTCTTTTAACTTTATAAGGCAACAACCATCTTTTCCTTTTTATAAAATCTCCTCCTTTAAATCTTTGCTCAATAATCCTATTTTTCTCAAGATAATTAAAACAACTCCTCATACAACTTCTTGAACCACATATACCATAACTTCCACCTTCGCCCCATCTCTGTATCATTGCATGTCCTTCTATAATATAACCAGATGGGAATTCTTTTGTTTTTCTCCATCTACCTGTTGATAAAGTCCAGCAGAATTTATATGCAGTTTCCTCTGAAAATTCCTGTTTTCTTGCATCTATGTTCCATCCAGGAAAATCTTTGTGTATAAAAGGAGAAACTCTTGAATCTCCTCCATGATAACTTAATGTACATTTTCCAAGGTTAATATCTGCCCATTCATAAATATAATTTTCAATTTTTATCTTAATTTTTTTGTTTTCTTTTATATGTGGAATTGCATAGGAGGGACAATCTTTCACACATTCCATACATTTTTTACAGATAGTCCCAGGTTTTACAAGGTCATCTGGTTCAATTTCTAAATCAGTTATAATTGTATGTAATCTCTGTCTTGGTCCAAATTTTTTCGTTAAAAATACTTTACTCCATCCAATTTCTCCAAGTCCTGCGCAGATAGCAGCAATTCTTATAGCAAGATGGATATCAGGAGGAACTTGATTTTTTCTATATGGTTTTGCATCTGGTGATTGACCTTCAGGAACTCCTGGATAATAAGGGACTGCTTCATATCCATAGTCCTCAATAAAACAGGCAAGTTGGTAAAGTGGTTCAGGGATAAAAAATGTATTTAAAAGTCCGTGATAATCAAAGTATGTATAAGATATCCAGTTTGTCCCTTCTTCAATTCCTCTCCATCCACCTCTTAAAATTCTTTTTCCTACAACTATAACTGTCTTTGCTTCTGGAAAGATATTTTTAGGATTCATATTTTCTGGTGCATCTTTAAATCTTTCTATATTTGCAAATCCAATTAAATCAAGTCCAAGTTTATAACCTGTTTCCCTTATCATTTCTTTTGTCAATTTCATTTTAATCTCCTTCTATAATTTCTCCACTTTTATCAATTTTCCATACAGGTCTTTTTCTAAATTTCTCATTAAATAAGTTTTTTATCTTTTTATTTTCCTCAAGATGAGCAAGACAAGTCCTTGAACACAATGCAGAAATTCTATCAGGTCTTTCACTTTCATAATACATATTCGGAAAAGCACCGTTTTTACATTTTTTACATAATTCATAATTTATTTCTGCTATAATCATCTTCTTTCCACATATCTCAATCTCTTTTTCCTTTTCATCTATTGCACCAAGCGGACATATTTTGGCACATTTTTTACATAAATCACAGATGTTTTCTTTTTTTATTTCATCTGGCTCAATCTCTGCATCTGTAAGTATTATCTGGAATCTCTGTCTTGGTCCAAACTCTTCTGTTAAAAATACTCCACAAAAACCAATTTCTCCAAGTCCTGCCCTTACTGCTGCATCTTCAATATCTATTAAAACATTTGGTGCTGGCTTTCCTTTTTTAACAGAAATACCCATAGGTGGAATCTGGTGCGGTATATCAGGTAAAGGGACTGCTTCATATCCATTATCCTCAAGAAATTCGGATATTTTAAAAGTTGTTAAGGCAAGAATTCTATTGTTTAACCATTGATAACCATATAAATTATACAATCCAAACTGAGTTCCTTCTTCAATGCCTCTTAATGCTCCTCTTGTTATTCTTTTTCCAATTACAATTACACTTTTTACCTCAGGGAAAATACTTTCTGGATTATGCTGTTTATCTATTTCTTTAAATCTATCTATACTTGCAATTCCTATTAAATCTGCTTTAGCCTGATTTGCAAATTCTTTTAATTTTTCTTTTTCCATATTATCTCCTTTCTTACCATTCAACTCTCCATGGTCTCTGTTTCCTGAAAGGTTCTTTAAATTTATTTTCTAATATACCCTTTTTCTCAAGATGAATCATACATGCTCTCATACATCTTGCTCCACAGATTGCCTGTCCTACATTATAAAGATTGCGTGGTTTTTTATAAAATGGGGTTATATAATTTGGTTTTATTTTATAGCCATATAAAAGTTGGTCTATATAATCAGGTAAAGACCCATCATCATCTTCTGGTTTTACTGGCCTACCACCTCTAAAGGCAATATCACATGCTTTACAATCAAATTTTCCCCCCTCAACTTCTAAATTACCAAAATAAGGAAAAACTACTTTTAATGTTTCTTCTGGATTTATTGCATTTCCTGGACATTCTTTGACACAGGCCATACATCTATCACATAAAGTCCCAGGTTCAATTATAGGATCTGGTTCTAATGTTGCTTCTGTTATTACTATACCTATCCTCTGTCTTGGTCCAAATTCAGGTGTCAATAAAAGTTTACTGTATCCAATCTCTCCAAGTCCAGCAAGAAAACCTGCAATTCTTAAATGAACCATAACATCTGGATGTGCTTTTCCAGGAGCAACAGGTTTACTATAGTTTTCCCTCAAATTCCCTTCATTATCAATTGCCCTCCAATCACTCTGATGTCCATAAGGTATTGCTTCATATCCAAAATCCTCAATAAACTTACTTAAATTTATAACAACCATTGGAATATAAAGATATGTTAAACCTCCATAACCCATAGAAGAATAATTGCTGAAAAATGTCCCTTCTTCTATTCCTCTTAAACTTCCTCTCATAATTCTAAAAGCCATTGCTATTATACTTTTTGCATTTGGCATTATCTGTTTTGGATCCATCTGAATTGGTGCTCCTTTCCATCTTTCAATATTTCCTATCGCAACTCTATCTGCTCCTAAACTTTTTGCCTTTTCTTTTAGTATTTCACTTGTCAGTTCCATATCTTTCCTCCACCTTTTTAAAATTTTTTAACAAGAACCTTTTTAAAAATTTCTTGACAATAAGAGCAATTTTTGCATAATTTATTACATTTTATAATCTTTTCAAACCAATTATCAGGAAATTTTGAGTTTTCAATTATATAAGGATATAAAATTTTGCTATGGGATGGTTCAAATAAATCAAGTAAGTTTCCATCATATCTTTCTTCATAATACGCTTTTATAACTCTTTCAGGATTCTGATTTATCCTTGTTGCAAGTTTAACAGTATCAAAAAAATTCTCATAATAGTGTAAATCTTCCGGTCTTATCCAGGAACCTGTAATTAAATATTTCCAGTTTTCTGTATTTTTGTAAAAATTCCAGCAATTTCCAGGTATATCTTCTGAAATATTTGCTTTTGAAAAAACTTCTACTTCATGTGAAATAACATTATCATGAAAAAGTTGAACAGAACAGAAATTTATACAACCACTATTTACAAGAATACTTAATTTTTTTTCATTTTCATTACACCATTTTTTTAATTCCTCAATCCTTTCAAAATCCCTATTATATTCCCTCTGCATTACAAAACTATCAAACAATTCCTTAACCTGTTCCATCGCTTTTATCGTTCCTATTCTCATATTTACACTTGCTCTTACCTCAATATCTTTAAAGTTTTTCTTGATAATATAGGCAACAAGTGGAGAAAAGGTAGTGATAGAATCAATTCCTGTATTTTCTTTTAAATATTCAATTATTGATAGAACAAGATTTGCAAGATTTATTGATAATGAATTTTCACCCCAACATGAAGCATTGAGAAGTAAATTAAGTTTTATTCCCATTTTTTTTATTTTTTTTAATTCAAATTCAAGTTGTTTCTGAGCAGACCAGTTAATATATCCAGATTTTTCTGCAATAGGGCCTCTTCCACTTGGTAAATTTAGCCATGGGAAGTAAACCTCTTCTATTCTATTTTTGTATTTTTCAACGATATCAGAAAAAATTTCCCCTTCTTCCAACAACTGATATCCAACAGAAAATTTTATTTTTCCCATTCAATATACCATGCCTTTCTTTTTCTAAATGGTTCTTTAAATTTATTTTTCAATTTTCCCTGGCTTTCAAGATGTATCATACATGCCCTTATACAACCTCTTGCTCCTTCAAGTGCCCTTGAATAGATAATAACATTACTTGGTTGGCCTATAAATGGATTATATTTTTTGTATGGTTCATACCCTTGAAATCCTTTTGTACATGCATCTACATCAAGTTTTCCCCATTCAACTTCAGTCCCTAATGCTTTAAATCTTACCTTAACTTTTTCTTCTGAACTTATTGCTCCTGCTGAACATTCTTTTACACATAACATACATCTATCACATAATTTTGGTCCTTGATATATAGGATCTGGTTCAAGTGGTGCATCTGTTAGAATACAAGCAAATCTCTGTCTTGGTCCAAATTCAGGTGTCAATAAAAGTTTACTGTATCCAATCTCTCCAAGTCCAGCAAGATATGCAGCAATTCTAAAGTGAATAAACACATCAGGTGCTGGTTTTTCAGGGGATACAGGTCGTGACCAGTTTTCCTTTAATTTTCCATCATGATATGTTATTGCAGGCCAGTTATAATAATCATTTGGAATTGGTGTTGCTTCATATCCATTATCTTCTATGAACCTTGTCAGGTGATAAAGAATGAAAGGGTTGTAAATCATATTTATACTTCCATATCCCTGAGAAGAGTAAGAAAGAAAGTAAGTTCCTTCTTCAATACCTCTCAATACTCCTCTTGGTATTCTTAAACCAATTACTATCAATGCCTTTGCGTCTGGATTTATATACCTTGGGTCCGTCTGTTTTGGTGCTCCTTCAAATCTATTTACATCTGCTATTCCGACTAAATCTGCTCCTAACTTTTTTGCCACCTCTTTAACCTTTTTTGAATTTAACATTTTTTATCCCCCTATTTTTCAATTATTATTTCATCAACTCCATCTGTAGTATCAACTATAAATTTAGCATCCATAGGAACTTCTTTTGGTCCACCTTTAACATAACATGGTGGATTTTCTTTCAAATTTATTCCTTCTTTAACAAGTTTATCTCTTAATAGTTCTGTATCAAGTCTTCTCGGAGTAACATTTTCTTTAATTGAAAGTGCAGATGCTGTTCCAGCAGCATGTCCCATTGTTATGCATGTCATTATTAATCTTGTTCCTGATTGTGCCTCAAAGTCAGTTGAAATACATCTACCAGCAACAAGTAAATTATCTATCTTGACCGGTACAAGGCATCTATAAGGGATTTCATAATACTCACCTGGTTTTAAATATGCTCTATATCTACCTTTTGGATTATTTTCTACACAACATACTCTTTTATCCTCTCTTTCCTTATCTGTGCAATAAGCAGGTTCTTTTGGTTCTGGTAGATGAGTATGCTTTATATGAGGAAGGTCATCTACTGGATTATGTATATCAAAACCATGTGTATCTCTTGCGATAGCATCTTTAAATTTTCTTGCAAGAACAAGGTCTTCTCCTGTTAATTTATACTCTCCAACTATTCTTCTTGATTCCCTTATTCCAAGTATTGATGCAGTATAACTTAAAAATGCCTTTTCAAATCCAACAATATTTTCTCTATAAAATTCAACAAGTTTCTGTATCTGGTCTCTCTGTTCAATCACTATTCTTGTTAAATCTTCTGCATCTGTTGTTCTACATTTTCTACTATGGGCAGTGCAAACATATACTTCACTTTTCTCTGCTGGTTTATTTGGAAATGGACCTAAATAACCTTTTTCAACAAGTCGTGGGAGTTTACCTTCTCTTGCTGCCTTTTCAATTTTCATTTGAACAGTAGAATAAAAATCATGAGAAGAAAATGAATTTAAATCAACATTTGACATAACAAAATCAAGAGAAACTGCCTGATTGTAACCATCCATCAATTCCCATCCAACTTCAACTGGAACTCCTGCAAAATAAGAAACTTCTGCATCTCCTGTACAATCAATAACTCTTTTTGCTAAAATTGCACTCCTTCCTGAAATATTTTGAATTATAACCCCTTTTATTTCATTATCCTCAACAATTGAATCAATAACATAAGTCCAGTAAAGTAATTTAACACCTGATTCAATAGCCATCTTTTCCATTACATATTTTGTTATTTTAGGGTCACAGATCCCCCCTCTGTCCTTTTCAAGTCCTCCTTTTTCTCTCAATCTATCCATCAATTCCTTCCCAACTCCTTCAGGATAACCAGCCATATAACAAACAAGTCCAAGAGTAACAAGCCCCCCTAAAGCACCATATTTTTCAACAAGCATCGTCTTTGCTCCATTCCTGCTTGCACTTATAGCAGCACCAAATCCAGCAGAACCACCTCCAACTACAAGAACATCCACTTCATATTTAACCTTTACCTCTTCATCAAAAATTATCCTTCCTTTTTCAATTCTTACCATTTTTATCCCCCTCCTTTATATTTACAACTTCTTATACATTCCTCACATATATTTAAATGTCTTTTCTGAACACCCCATTTTACTTTTATTAAATTTTCAATAAGTTTTTCCTTTTTATTTTTTTCTGGAACTTTAAAATCAGTATCAATCCCCATAAATTTCACTCCATCTTTTCCATCAAGCCCATACCTTTTTGCCCAGTCACATGAAAACTCGTCTATTTCAGGTATTTCAAATATTTTATCTTCTATTTCAATCCTTCTTCCTTTTCCTGTTATTGCTTTTGTAGGACAGTTTTTAATACATTCATCACAGTTTTTACAGAAATTTTTGTCATTATAAAGAGGATCATTTTCAAATTCAAAATCAGTTATTATAGATAAAAATCTTTGTCTTTGCCCAAATTGTTTAGTTATAGGAACTCCATTTTTACCGATATAACCAAGTCCTGAAAGTAAGACAGAATAAGAGTTTGCTCTATTGTCAGGTAAAAGACCTCTTGAACTTAAAACCTTTGATGCAAGACCAGTTAAATCATAACTATAACACCCTTTATATCCACAGTCATTTAATTTTTTTATAATTTTATAAGCAATATCTGTTAAAATATTTATTGCTTCAAATTGACAGAAAGCATAAGGACCAACTGTCTCTGCAGGAGTTATTTTTGCTATATCAATTGCTGCGTCTGGATAATGAAGTCCAATAACAATTACTGATTTTGCATCTTTTATATAATCAACCGGACCTTTTAATTTTAATATCTCTTTTTTAACAACTGGACTTATATATCCATAAATTGAAGAAATATCATAAACTCTTTCAATTTCTTCAGGCAACTTAATCTTTTTCAAAAACTGATTTTTAAATTCCTTAAATCTTTTTATATTAAAAAATCCAACAAGATCTGCTCCACATTCTTTACAGAAATTTCTAAATCTTTCCTTTTCTATTTTCTCTTTTTTAACTCTTCTTTCAATATTTATTTTAGGTAATTTTGCACTTACAAGAATTGTTGAAAAAACTGCATTTTCCTGCCAGATACCAGATTTATAAGCAACTAAATTATTATCTATCTTTGTATCGGTTATTGCTGAATATCCATTTATATCAAAATAATGAGCAATCTCAAAAGAAGCATATTTAATCAATCTGTATTTTATATAATTTTCAATCTCAAGGCATGAAATTTTTGGGTTTTTAACCCCTAATGAAATTATTGAACAAACATCTGGAAGGTGTAATTGAGGATTAATTGTATTTTTGAAGAACTTTAAGTCTTTTATTGACATATAATCAATCAGGTATTTATCAAAAATTTTCCTTATATCCTCAATCTTTACCCTCTTTTTCTCTTTCTTCCTTCTTGGTCCAGTACAATAGTTTTTATCATAATATCTTTTTTCTGGGACCATACAGAATTTAAGACACCATCCTAACTCTCCTCTAAAAAAACCATATTTTTCTAAATTTTCAATTATCACATCCTCATTTACCTTTTCAGGAATTTTTAAAGCAAGGTTTAATCCAAAATTTTCAGCCCATGCACATCTCCACTTGTTTGTATCTGGGAACTTAAAAACTTTACCACCAATCTCTATCTCATTTATTTTCTTTACCTCTTTTCTAAATGCATCAGTTGGACAATTTTTAACACATTCCATACATCTATCACATAATATTTTTCTATCATACATAGGATCGGGGACGAGTTCTGCATTTGTAATAATTGTAACAAGACGGACTCTTGGACCAAATTCAGGATGTAAAAATAAGCCACTCCAACCGATTTCACCAAGTCCACATGCAACAGCAGCATATCTATGAGCAATATCAGGAGCAAAATCAACTTTTAAATCCTTATAACCTTTATATCTCCATATATTACTTGAGACAATTGGAAGTGCTTCATATCCTTTATCTTCAAGAAACCTTGCAATTAAAAAAGAGATATCATCAAGTTTTGGATTCATATAAGAACTCTGTGTTCCATAAGGACCGAAGTTATGAGGTGTTGGTTCTCCATCAAGTTCAACAGAAGAGTCAAGATGATGAATCCCGCAAACAATAACACTTCTTGCACTTGGTAATAAACCTTTGGGACTCATTCTTAAAGGTGCATTCTTAAATCTTTCAACATCTCCAATTCCAACTATATCTGCTCCAAGTTCTTTTGCGTAATCTTTAATTTGTTCTGTTAGTTCTTTATCCATTTTTTCCCCCAAGTTTTAATGTTATTTCTGTTCCTTTCTTTTTCAATTCTCTTATAATTTTCTTTTTATTCTCTCCCTTAAATCTTAATTTTGGTAAATAGACACCAAGAGAAGCGACTATTTTGCCATCAGAACCAAATACAGGAACTCCTATTGCAATCGTGTTCTCTTTCTCTATAATTTCAATCTTGTTTCTCTTTATCCTTTCAACCTCTTTTTTCAAATCATCAAAGTTCCTTATATTATTCCATTCTTCTTTCGGATAACCATTTTTTCTAATATATTTTTTAACTTCTTCCTCTGAAATATATGAAAGTAAAATCCTTCCAGTTGCTGTTGAATAACAGGATGCTTTTTGAAATATATTTAAATTGACATTTAAAATATGTCCTTCGTAATTGACTTGTGCTATTGTATATCTTTCTCCTTTATAAAAAATCCCAAGAACAACTGATTCTTTTATCGTCTCTGCAAGTTCTTTCATAATAGGTTCGGATATTTTTAAAAGGAGATTTTTATTAATAAGTGGAGAAAATATAATTAAAAATTTATCTGAAATTTTATATTTTTTTGTCTTTTCATCCTTGTTCAAATATCCAAGTGAAAATAATGTTGCAAGAATTGAATGGGTTGTTGTGACCTTTAAATTTAATATCTTTGCAACCTGCCCAACACTACATCCCTCTTCATTATCTGCTAAAACTTCTATTATTCTCATTATCTTCTCTATTACTTTTATTTTCATTTTCTATAATGTCGTATTTATTCAATATTATAGTATTAAAATTATAATTGTCAACAAGATTAGGGATATTAAAAGAATATTGTTTGAAAAAGGGCTTGTTAAAAGTAGCAAGAGGATATGTTGTGAGTAGATTAATTATATATAAATGGGATAAAGTAGTAAAAGAAAGGATGAGGCAAGCATCAGAAAAATTGAAACCAGAGAAAAGGAATATTACAGTGGAGCAACAGAATAAAAAGTTAAAAGAGGAGATTAAAAGATTAATTAATCTTTTGCAAAAGGATAAGAAAAAGTTTTATTTAGAACTGGATTCAAGATTTAGAATTAACAGAAATAACAGATAAACTTATGGATATTCCAGGAAAAATTCAACAAAATAAAAATAATATAAAAATTCTTCTTCCATTATATCATAATTACAGTAAAATCCTTGTGGAAAATGGTTCTTCTCAATTTTGGGATACCTCTTAAAACTTGCCTAAAATGCTTTCGTACAAAATTTTGTTGACAGGAAAGAGTGAAAATTGTAAACTAAATAAACAGGGTTAAGTAAATTCTTACAGAGGAAGAGATATGGAATCAAAATTTGTTCAGTTCGTTTTTATGGTTTGCTTTATTTTGATGCAGGTTT
>JAMWCJ010000045.1 GCA_023818645.1 Candidatus Omnitrophota bacterium
ATAGGTTTTGCTATTGAAATAATGGAATTTATGAGAGAAAAACTAATTAAATTTCAAGAAATTACAGGTAATAATTATAATCTTGAAGCTACACCAGCAGAGGGGACATCTTATCGTCTGGCAAAAATTGATAAAAATAAATTTCCAGATATAATAGTTGCAAATGAAGAAGAATACAGAAAAGGGGCTGAACCTTTTTACACAAATTCAACACATTTACCTGTAAATTACACAGATGATATATTTGAAGTTCTTGAAAAACAAGATAAATTACAATCATTATATACAGGAGGAACAGTTGTCCATATATTTGTTGGAGAAAGAATTAATTCAAAAGAAGGGATAAAAAAACTTGTTAAAAAAATATGTGAAAATTTTACTTTACCTTATTTCACAATAACCCCAACTTTCAGTATATGCCCACAGGATGGTTATTTAAATGGACAACATTTTAAATGTCCAAATTGTAGTAGAGATACTGAAATTTATTCAAGAATTGTTGGTTATTTAAGACCTGTAAGTCAATGGAATAAAGGTAAATTTGAAGAATTCAAAATAAGGAAAACATTTGTTATTTAAATGAGAATAGGGGCTCTTCAAAAAACATCTTTAATTGAATTTCCTGGAATTATTTCTTGTATTGTTTTTACTCAGGGTTGTAATTTTAGATGTCCATATTGTCATAACCCTGAACTTGTATTACCTGAAAAATTTCAGGATTTAATACCTGAAGATCTTTTTTTCTCATTTCTTGAGAGGAGAAAAAAATATCTTGAAGGTGTTTGTATAACAGGCGGAGAACCAACAATTCAAGAAGATATAATAGAATTCATTAGAAAAATTAAGGACAAAGGTTTTAAAGTTAAAATTGATACAAATGGTTCAAGACCAGATATTATTGAACAACTTTTAAATGAAAAACTTATTGATTATATCTCATTTGATTTGAAAGGCCCTATAGAAAAGTATAAAATAATTACAGGTGTTGAAATTGAACCAAATAAAATATTGAAATCTATAGAGTTAATAAAAAGTTCAAAAATAGATTATGAGATAAGAACTACTGTGGTAAAAAAACAAATTTTATTTGAAGATTTTGAGAAGATCGGTAAAATTATTGAAGGATGTAAAAAGTATTTTCTACAAAAGTTTATTCCATCTAAACTTGTTGAAGAAGATTTTATGAAAGAGGGAACTTATACTGATGAAGAATTTGAAGAAATTAAAAAGATAATGAAAAAATATGTTTCTTTCTGTGAAGTAAGATAATAAAAATGAAAATTGCACATGTTATAACACGACTTATTGTTGGTGGAGCACAGGAAAATACAATTTTTACTGTAGAGGGATTGATTGCAAAAGGATATAAAGTTGATTTAATAAGCGGCCCAACAAAAGGACCTGAAGGTTCACTTGAGAAGGAAGTTATTAAAAAAAAAATTCCTCTTATAATAGTCAGAGATCTTATAAGAGAAATTAATCCTTTTTATGATATAATTGCTTTTTTTAAACTTTTTTTTATTTTCAGAAAAAACAAATACGATATAGTTCATACACATAGTGCAAAAGCAGGAATACTTGGAAGGATTTCTGCAAAACTTGCCAATCCTAAATCTTTAGTAATTCATACAATTCATGGATTACCATTTCATCCCTATCAAAATAAACTTTTAAATTATATTTATATTTTTGCTGAAAAGATTGCTTATTTTTTCACTGACCATTTTATATGTGTTGGCCAAGTTATGAAAGAAAAATCACTTAAAGCAGGTATTGGTAAAGAAAGTGATTACACTGTTATCTATAGTGGATTTAAGATTGAGCCATATATTGAATCTATAGAAAAAAGAGACATCTTAAGAAAAAAGTATGGGATAGACAAAGATGAAAAAGTTATTGGCATGATTGGAAGATTGTTTTATTTAAAAGGACAAAACTATTTGATAGAAGCATTTAAGGAAATTTCTAAAAAATTTCCTAAAACAAAACTTATGTTTGTTGGAGATGGAATTTTAAAACAAGAACTTGAAGATTATGCTAAAAAAAATAATATAGAACAAAAAGTAATTTTTACTGGACTTGTCCCTCCAGAAAAAATTCCTGAATATGTAGGTATTATGGATATACTTGTTCATACAAGTTTAAGAGAGGGATTGCCAAGAGCAGTTGCACAGGGACTTGCAGGAGGAAAACCAGTTGTTGCTTTTGATGTTGATGGTGCAAAGGAGATAGTGATAAACGGGGAAACAGGTTTTATTGTTCCCCCTGAAAATGTTAAGTTATTAAAAGAAAGGATCATCTATCTTCTTGAAAATTCTGTAATTTCTGATAAAATGGGAAAAAAGGGTCAGGAATTGATAAAGCGATTGTTTCCAGTTGAAAAAATGGTTGACGAAATTGAGAAAATTTATGTAAAATTTTTGAATAATGGGAAAAGAAAAAGATTATATTATTGTTGAAGCAAGTTATGGGAGTTTAGAGTTAATTTCAAATTTTATTCAAAAGAAAAGTTCACTTTTGGGATTGAGTTTTAAAAAAACTTGGGAGTTGATGTTAACGGTTGACGAAATATGTAGTTCAATAATAACTAGTAAAAACAATGAATCCAATATTATTAAAGTTACATGGGAGAGTATGCCAAATTTTATCAAAATTGAAATAATGGATGATGGAATTCCTTTAAATCCATTAGAAATAAATGATCCTGATTATGGACTTGGAGTTCAGTTGATAAAGGAAATGGTTGATTATTTTGAATATAAAAGAGAAAATAGTTATAATGTTGTAATTTTAAAAAAATATAAAAGAAATAGAAGAAAATGAGGGTTTTGGAAAAATTTTCTCTTGAAGGGAAAAGTGCACTTGTTACAGGAGGGACAAGTGGGCTTGGAAAAGAGATGGCAAAATCACTTTTAGAAGCAGGTGCTGAAGTTTCTATAATAGGTAGAGATGAAGAAAAGGGTATTAAAGTAAAACAGGAATTGATTAAGGAAACAGGGAAAAAAACAATATTTATAAAAGGAGATGTAAGAAAGTTTGGAGATATTGAGAATTTTGTGAGGTTAACAATAGAAGAATTTGGGAAAATAGACATATTGATAACATCTGCAGGAATAAATATAAGAAAAAATGCAGAGGATTTTACAATTGAAGAGACAAAGGATTTATTTGATACAAATTTTTTTGGGACATGGTATACCTGTAAAGTTGTTGGGAAACATATGATAGATAGAATGTATGGAAGAATTATTACAGTTGGTTCAATTTTAAGTTTTGTCACAATCCCTGGGAGAAGTATTTATTGTTCTACAAAAGGAGCAATAATTCAACTAACGAAAGCCCTTGCTGTTGAATGGGCTAAATATAATATTACTGTTAATTGTATCTGTCCCGGTGTTTTTAATACTCCTATAAATGAAATAATTTTCAAAGACCCTGAAATAAAAAAAACATTCCTTGAAAAAATACCGATTGGAAGGATTGGACAACCAGAAGAAATTGGGCCACTTGCAGTTTTTCTTTCCTCAGATGCCTGTCCGTTTATAACAGGTAGTACAATTTTAATTGATGGTGGCTGGACATGTCTGTAAAAAATGGAGAAAACAAAAAAAATTCTTGTTTATTGTGAAGGAAAAAAATGGCTCATAAATAATAACTTAAAAGAATTTTCAACTCATTTTGGAAATATTGAAATTCCAGAATTCAAAAATGAAGTTGAAATAAGCCAGGTAAATAAAAAAAAATTTTATTTTTTAAGACCAACGATTTCTGAATTTATCTTGAAAATAAAGAGAAAAACACAGATAATTTATCCAAAAGATGTAGCAATAATTCTTTTCTATTCAGACCTTAAAGAGACAGATAATATAATTGAAACAGGGACAGGTTCTGGTTCTTTATTAATAGGTATTTTGTCAAAAGTAAAAAAGGGAAAAGTTATAACAATTGAAAGGAAAGAAGAGTTCCGAAAAATTGCTGAAAAGAATGTAGAGGACTATTTTGGACAGATGCCAGAAAATGTAAAATTTTTTGATGGAGATGTTTATGATGAAAATTTTAAACTTGATATTGAAGAAAATTGGGCTGATAAGATATTTTTTGATTTACCAGAACCATGGAAAGCAAAAAATCTTTTAAAATATTTAAAAATTGGTGGAATTTTAGTAAACTATAATCCACAGATAATACAAATAAAGAAATTCATTGAAGAAATTTCTGGTTTTATTGATATAAATGTTTTTGAAATACTTGAAAGAAGATGGATTGTAGATGAAAAAAGAGCAAGACCGATTGATATAATGAGAGGGCATACTGGTTTTATAATGATCGCAAGGAGAGTTGAATGAAAGAAAAATTGCCAGTAATACAAGTTGCTCTTGATTTTGTTGATGAACACAGGGCTTTAAAACTTGCAGAAGAATTGGTTGAATCTGATATTGACTGGATTGAAGCAGGAACCCCATTAATAAAATCATGTGGAGTTGAAATAATAAGAAAGTTAAGAAAACTGTTCCCAGATAAAAAAATAGTTGCAGATATGAAGATTATGGATGCTGGTAGGATTGAAAGTGAAATGGCATTTAAAGCAGGTGCTAATATTGTAGTTGTTATGGGTAATTCATCAGACCAGACAATTAAAGAATGTATTGAAGTTTGTAAAAATTATGGTGGAGAAATTATGGTTGATTTAATGGAAGAAGCAGCAAATATAGAAAGGGCAAAACAGATAGAAAAACTTGGTGCAAATTACATAGGAGTTCATATTCCAATAGACGAACAGATGACAGGTAGAATTTCCTTTGATTTTTTAAGAGAAGTGGTTAAAAATGTTAATATTCCTGTTGCAATCGCAGGTGGATTAAATTCAGAAAATGTTGTTGATGCAATTAGTTCAGGGGCTTCAATTTTAATAATTGGTGGAGCGATAACTAAATCAGTTGACCCTAAAAAAGCAGTTTTAGATATAAAAAAAGCAATTTCAACAAAGAAACCTGTTAAAACAGGTTTATATAAAAGAGTTGACTTAAAAAATGTGAGAGAAATTTTAAAAAAGGTATCAACAGCAAATGTTTCGGATGCTTTACACAGAGGGGGTTGGATTAAGGGGGTAAAGCCGATATTGAATGAAAGTTTCAAAATTGCTGGTAAATGCATAACAGTTAGAACTTATCCAGGGGATTGGGCAAAACCTGTTGAAGCGATTGATATAGCAGAAAAAGGAGATATTATCGTAATTGATTCAGGTGGAGTTGGTCCTGCTTGCTGGGGAGAACTTGCAACAAATAGTGCAATTATTAAAAAACTTGAAGGAGTTGTTATTTATGGTGCAGTCAGGGATATAGAGGAGATAATAAAACTTAAATTTCCTGTTTTTGCAAAAATTATAACTCCTTCTGCAGGTGAACCTAAAGGATTTGGAGAGATAAATGTTCCAATAAAAATAGGAGGGCAAATAATTTATCCAGGGGACTGGATAGTAGGAGATTTAGATGGAGTTGTTGTTATACCAGAAAAAAAGATTGTTGAAATTGTAAATAGAGCGATGGATGTTTTAGAAAGAGAAAATAGGATAAGAAAAGAAATAATTGATGGTGGAACTTTAAGCAGTGTTATGGATTTATTAAGATGGGAGAAACCAAAATGAATAAAATAATTAAAAAGGAATTAATTGGAGAAAAAATAAAAAGAATAGAAGTTAAAGCAGAATTAATTTCAAAAAAAGCACTTCCAGGGCAGTTTGTTGTTTTAAGAGTAGATGAAAAAGGGGAAAGGATACCTCTCACAATTGCAGGTGTTGATAGAGAGAAAGGAACTATAACATTAATTTTTCAGGAGGTTGGAACTACAACTGCAAAACTTGGACTCTTAAAAGAAGGGGAGGAAATTCTTGATTTAGTTGGACCTCTTGGGAAACCTACTGAAATAAAAAATTATGGTAATGTGTGTATTATAGTAGGTGGAGTTGGTGCTGCTTTTGTTTTCTGGATGGGAAAGGAATTTAAGGAAAAAGGGAATAAGATAACAACAATAATTGGTGCGAGAACTAAAAATTTAATAATTCTTGAAAATGAAATGAGGCAAATCAGTGACAATCTTTATATCTCAACAGATGATGGAAGTTATGGAGAAAAAGGTTTTAATACACAAATTTTTGAAATGTTACTTGAAAAAGGTGAAAGATTTGATTTAGTTTTAACTGCAGGACCTATTTTAATGATGAAGAAAGTTGCTGAAATTACAAAAAGGTATAATATAAAGACAATAGCGAGTTTAAATCCAATAATGATAGATGGAACTGGAATGTGTGGTGCTTGTAGAGTAAGTTGTGGTGGAAAGACAAAATTTACTTGTGTTGATGGACCTGATTTTGATGCACATTTGGTTGATTTTGATGAACTGCTAAAAAGGACATCTTTATACAAGGAAAAAGAAAAAGCGGCATATGAGAAATTTCTTAAAAAAGTGTAATACCAATTTAAATAGGTAAAAAATCATAAAGTATAACTTTATCTGCAATCCAGAATTTTTCAGTTCTCTTTGGACGATATTTTTTAATAAATTCAATCTCTGATAGAAAGTCCTCTTTATTTTTTCTAAAGATTTTAAATTGAGATACCTGAGTTATCAATGCTTCATACCTTTTTTCTTCAACATCTGTCACATCAATAATTATTGAAGGCAATCCACTCAATATTCCTTTGTAATAGTAAAGATATGGGGTATACCAAGGGTTTCCAAGTTCAGAAGATACTGGTTCACCTGCATGCCATCTTGCTTCAACAGTAATAAAGTGTGTAGTTATGTGGTCTCTATGATTATCACAGGGGCCATGTGTAAATATAGCATCTGGTTTTTCTTCTCTGATAATTTTAATACATTTTTTTAATGTTTCTTTATCATTTATCAAAGCCATATCAGGTATATTTAACATTATTCTTTTTGATATACCTAAAACTTTATCACATTCTTCTGCTTCTTTTCTTCTAATCTCCACTATTTTTTCTTTAATTTCTGGGTCAGAATAACCTTCACAGCCATCTGTCATTGTAACAACTATAACTTTCTTTCCTGAACTTGACATTTTGAAAATTGTTCCAGCCATTGTTATTTCATCATCAGGATGAGCACCAAAAACGATTATTTTTTCATAATTCATAATTTCCTCCTTTTAAAACTTATATTTCAATTCCTTCTTCAATCGCAATTTTTTTAATATATTCCTTTGCTTTTCTATATTCCTCTTGAGATGATAAATGTTCAAGCATCAATGGTATATCTTTGTGTAATCTGTTAAGTTCTTTTAAAAAAACTCTGTAGTTTAATCCTCCTTTTCCAGGAGTAGTTTCATCAAGATGAAGTGTAAGTTTATCACTAATTATAATATCTTTTGCATGACAGGACTTTATATAAGAACCAAGTTTTTTTATAAAATCTTTTATTAAGATATCATTAAAAAAATATTTTTTCGGATTATTTATAAGATTTACTGGATCAAAATGAACTGCAAATGATTTTCTATCTATACACTTAATAAGTTTCAAATAACTACTGGTAGAATCAGGATACATCCATGGCATAGTTTCCAATGTATAAAAAGTATTAACTGGTTTAATTTCATCAATAATTTCTCTTACTGTTTCAACAATCATATCAAATGTTTCTTTTGTATAATTTTTTTCATAAGGGCCATCCCATTTTTCTCCTCTTGATCCAGAAATATTTACGCAGCATTTTGCCTCAATTTTTTCTGCAAGATAAAGGGACTTTTTACATTTTTCTATTGCTTTTTTTCTTTCTTCTTCATCAGAACTTAAAGGATTACACCATGCTCCAACTTCTGCAATAACAATTTTTTCTTTGATTGCTGCTTTTTTATATTCTTTAATGATTTCTTCAGGTGCATCTATGGGAACAGGACAATAACTTGCTTTATAATTTTCTCTTTTAACTAAATTAATCCACTCTTCCGGACTATCATGTTTTTCAAAAAGAGGACCACCAAGTTTCATATTTTTGGATTTAAAAACCTATATCTGCCTCTATTTTTTTCTTCATTTCTTCAGAAACCATTTTAAGAATACCTTTTTCTTCACCTTGTTGATATTTTAGATATATTGTTGTAATTTGTCCTTCCCATATCCATTCATTTTCTCCTATTTTCTTCCCTTCCCCAAATCTTTCTAAAGTTATTGTTTTTAAATTTTCAAAATTCTCTTTCCCTTTTGTTTCAATTAATACACTTTCAAACTGATCTTTATAGAATCTATAAGTAATTTTTTCAAGTTTCGCTTTTCCTATATACATATTATCGTCTGTTTTTATATATTCTTTAGAGTTGGCATCTTCTTTTATTAGTTTCAAATTTGGAACTTGAGTATTATATGTGGTCCATTTAATACCTCTAAAACCATCTGGCTCATTTTTATATTTTTTTTCATTTTCTTTACTCCCATATCTATAATAATTTTCAGGAACCAATCTTGATATTTCGTTTACTGCATTATTTATCATAATCATAACTGCTTCTTCTGTAGGAGTATTTTTATATTTTTCAAATCCACCACCAAGTATAACTCCACCAATCCCTGTACCACCAGCAACTCCAACTTTTGATTTTGACGCTTTCCCTTCAACAGTCGTGGAATTTATAATTCTCCTTGTTCTTACATCTACTAATCTTATTACTGCCTGAATATATGCTTCTTCTTTTTTAACCCCAATACCAAATCCAAAAGGTGTCGGTATTACAAATCCGCCTCCACCTGTTCCTTCTGCATGTGGTTCAAATGCAGTAATCGCTCCAACTACAACTATATCAGCAACTTCAAATGTTCCTTTTTCCAGTTCTTTTTTAGTCCAGCCAGTTTCTGCAAATTTGAATTCCTCTTCAAGGTCTTTTATTGCGTCTTTTTCAACAACTATAAATTTACCAGTTTTAAAAAGAGCATCAACAAGCATATCTCTGATACCATTTCCCATTTCCCATATTGCTTTAGGTGCTTTTACATCAAACCTTGAAATGGCTATTCTTGCTTTTGGCCCTTCATATTTAATTATTTCTTCAACTGTAGTTTGACCTGTCTTTACTTCTGTTTTTACTTGACAAAATAAAGAGATGATTAAAGATGGAAAAATTAAAATATAAATCTTTCTCATTTTGACTCCTTTTTATCCAAAAGAATTTAATAGATTTCTATAACCACATAAAAATTGGGAAACTGTCATTCTTTTTTTTCCTTCAAGTTGTAATTCTTTTATCTTTAAGGTGCCTTCTCCACAAGCAACTTCTATATAATCTTTTTCTATTTTTATAATTTCTCCTTTTTCCCCGAATTTTCCTTCTTTATTCCCTATTTCTGTTTTATAAATTTTGATGATTTTTTTTACAGAATTTGTTGGTAAGTATGTATAAGCAGTTGGCCAGATTATAACTCCCCTTACAAGATTATGTATTTTTTCTGCTGGTTCTTCCCATTTTATCAGTCCATCCTCTTTTTTTAATTTACGGGCATAGGAACTTTCACCCTTTTGAAGATATGTTTTTCCACCCTGTTTTATTATTTCTATTCCTTTATATAAAACTTCCGCAGCAAGAATAGATAATCTATTTTTTAATGTAAATGCATTATCAAAGGGAGAGATTTCAACTTCTTTTTGAATTATAATTTGTCCTGTATCTATATTTTCATCCATTTTTATTAGTGTTATTCCTGTTTTTGTCTCTCCATTGATTAAAGCCCATTCAATTGGAGCAGGACCTCTATATTTTGGTAAAAGCGAAGGGTGAACATTTATGGAAGTAATCTTTGGAATGTTTAATATGGAAGAAGGAAGTATTTTACCATAAGAAATCAATACAATTAAATCAGGAGAAATCTTTTTTATTTTATCTATAAAACTCTCTTCAAACTTTTCTGGTTGATAGACATTAATTCCATTTGCTATAGCCCACTCTTTTACTGGATTTGGAGATATTTTAAGTCCTCTTCCTTTAGGTTTATCAGGTGCTGTGACAACAGCAACAAGTTCAAAATTTCTTTTTAATATTTCAACAGATGGTATTCCAAAATTATCACTTCCAAAAAATATTATTTTCATTCCTGAAAAATTAAAGCACCTGCAGAAACTATTCCAGCATCAATTCCAAGTCCAGCAGGAACAACTTTTAAATCTCTTGATAAAATTTTCATTGCCCTTTCTTTAATTGTTTTTTCAATTGTATCAAATAAAATTTTACCCGCTTGAGAAATACCCCCTCCAATTATAATAGTATCTGGATTTAAGAGATTTACAAGTCCTGAAAACATTGCACCAAGACATATTCCAACATCTATCCATATACTTTCTGCAAATTCATCACCAAGATTATATGCATCTGAAATTGTTTTAGGAGTTATTTTATCAAGATCGCCATTAACAAGTTCATAAATTTTAGTTTTCTTACCTTCTCTAATTCCTTTAATAGCCCTTTCTACAATATAATCTCTTCCTACAAACCTTTCTATACATCCAATATTTCCACATTTACATTTTGGACCTTTATAATCAATTGGAATATGGCCTATTTCAACAGCAGAGTATTTTCCACCTCTTAAAAGTTTTCCATCCTTAACAATCCCTCCACCAAGACCAGTTCCAAGGGTTATACATATCATTGTTTTGCTTCCTTTCCCTGCTCCAAAAAGATACTCTCCCCATGCAATAGTATTTACATCATTTTCAACAACAACTTTCTTTTTAAATTTTTCTTCAAATATCTTTTTTAAGTTAATTTTATCCCAACAAGGAAGATTTGGTGCTTCATAAACAATCCCCTCATCATCAACAACCCCTGGTGTTCCAACTCCTATTCCTTCAATATTATCTTCAAAAGCAAATTCAATACTTTTTTCTATTTGAGTTAGTACAATTTCTCTATCATTTTTTTCTGCAAGAGTTGGAAATTGCTGTTTTTTAATAATTTTACCATTTTCATCAACAAGTCCTGCTTTTATATATGTTCCTCCTAAATCAATCCCTACTGCTTTTTTCATTCTACCTCCTCCTTTTCTTTATTTACACATAAAAAACAAAAAATGTCAAATCTATGGACAAATTTAGTAAGTTAATAACACTTTTTTTTCACTAATTTTATTTTTATACATATTTTTTGCTTTTTTTCAAATTTAAAATCGTTATCAAATTTTTCGCTACTTATTCAAAAGATTGATTTTATATTTAATTTTCTTTCTTTTTTTTTATATAATATATAAAATGAGGAGATAGGAAATGAAGAAAGTTTTTGATGTGCACAGTCATTTAAATCCTGAAGACCTTGGTTCTAAAAATTTAAGAGGAATTTTGGGGTATCATTTTTTAACATCTGAAGTTATAAGTTGTGGCTGTCCTATATATAAATTCAAAAACTTAGATGATAGAAAATTTATGGAATTGCTTCTTCCTCCAGTTATTCAGATGATAATAGGAGCGCATGTAAGTAAAGTTTCTTCAACTAATTATATAAGAATTTTTGATATTTCAAATTCTGATATTCTTTATTCCTATCAAAAACTTTTTGATATATATAATAATCTTCATTTTGATATACTTGTTTCAAGCAGTATAAGGTCAAGAGAACTTGATACAATAGCAAGGATGTGTCCAAATGTTTCGCTTTCAGGAAACTGGTTACATACAATGTTTTACAATCAAATAAAAAAGATTTTTTCAGATAGATTAGAATTTATCCCATATGTAAAACTTAGTGGTTTTTTTTCAGATGCTTATTCTATAGAGTGGTTATATGGAAAACTTAAGATTCTGGGAAAATCCCTCAACTATATATAAAAGGAGGAATAAAAGTGGTTGAAATAAATTTAGAGAATTTTTCGGGGATTGTTACTGGAGGAGCAAGTGGTTTAGGAAAAGCGATAGTAAAAAAGATACTTGAAGCAGGTGCTGATGTTATAATTGCAGATATAAATGAACAGGAAGCGGAGAAAGCACTTAAAGAGTTTGAAGAATTTAAAAATAAAATTGAATTTATAAAAACCGATGTTTCAAAAAAAGATTATGTAGAAAATCTCGTAAAAAAGACAATAGAAAAATTTAAAAAGATTGATTATTTAGTTAATAATGCAGGAATATTAATACCACGACTTTTAGTTGATCCACAAGGTAAAGAAGAGATAACAGAAGAAATTTTTGATAAAATCGTTAATATTAATCAGAAAGGGTGTTTTTTATGTGCTCAAGCAGTTGCAAGAGAAATGATAAAAAATAAAAAAGGTGTGATAATAAATGTGTCATCTGAATCAGGACTGGAAGGTTCAGAAGGGCAGAGTGTTTATGCAGCGACAAAAGCAGCAATATATTCATTTACAAGGAGTTGGGCAAAAGAACTTGGGAAATATAATATTAGAGTTGTAGGAGTTGCTCCTGGTGTCCTTGAACCTACTGCTTTAAGAAGTTTTGAATATGAAAGAGCGCTTGCATATACCAGAGGTATAACTGTTGAAGAATTAAGAAAATCATATGAAAAATTAGCAATACCTTTAAAAAGAGTGGGTAAACTTGAAGAAGTTGCAAATCTTGTTTGTTTTTTAATATCAGACCTTGCAAGTTATATTAGCGGAACAACTATAAATATTTCTGGAGGAAAGACAAGGTGAAGAAAAGATATATACCAGAAGATACAATAAAAAGATTACCGGTTTACTTAAGGAATTTATTAAATTTAAAGAAAGAAGGTAAAAAAATTGTCTCTTCAAAAGAAATAACATTTTCTTTAAATATTCTACCAGTGCAATTTAGAAAAGATTTATCTTATTTTGGAAAATTTGGAAAAAGAGGCGTAGGATATGATGTTGATAATTTAATTAAAACACTCGAGAAAATAATTGGTATTGATAGAAAAATAAAAGTAATTGTTGTCGGAGTTGGAAGATTGGGTTCTGCATTAATTAGATATAAAGGATTTTCTTCTATGAATATGGAGATAGTAGGTGCTTTTGATAATGACCAAAATAAAATAGGAAAGAAAATAGAAAAAATAAAAATTATGAGTATGGACCAGATGCCTGAGTTTTTGAAAAAAAATAAAATTAAAGTAGGTATAATATGTGTCCCTTTTGATAAAGCACAAAAAGTGGCAGAACATATGGTAAAATCAGGGATTAAAGCTATCTTAAATTTTGCTCCGACAAGACTTAATTTATCAAAGAATATGTTTGTTAATTATGTTGATATGGCTTCAGAACTTGGTTCTTTAATATTTAAACTTAAAAATTTATAACTCTTTTATTGCCTGTTCATTTAATTTCTGAGATGTTTTAATGGCATCTTTAACTGCATAATTCCAAGTATAACATAATCCTATTACTCCTAAAATTGTGAGAATATATGGTGATTTAGGTTTTGATTCTCTTTTTTCTTCTTTTTTACCTTTATTTTTTTCAACTTCCTCTTCTATCACTACACCTTCTTCTGTCATTTCAACCTGTTTTTCTTCTGTAATACTGACTTTTTCACCCTTTTGAGGTACTCCTTTTACCCAGAAAGTAATTCCTAACGAGAGCAAAACTATACTTATAATTATTGATAGGCCTATAAAAGTTGCTTTCCAAAACTGTCCATTATAAATCTGTCCTAATCCAGGGCATATACTTGATAAAACTCCAGAAAGTCCAGAAGATTTCTGTTCGTACTTTAATCTAATTTTTAATCTCAATTTTTCTTCTTCAATTATTTTATTTTTTTCTTCGTCAGTTAAAGCCATTTTTCACCTCCTGTTTTAGAACTTTTCATATTCCCATTTAATATCTTTAATTTTTAGAAACAATTCTTCAAGAATTTTAAAGTTTTTGTTTATAGGCATGAAAATCATAAAAACATCTATTGATTCATTCTTAGATAATTTTTTCTTAGGAGGAACACTATTTATAAAAATAAAACTTTCTCCTTTGCCTAAAATTACTGCTGGAGCAATTAATCCACCACCTTCCCCTTTGCCTGTATTTCCAAAAATCCAGTTTGCTTGTCCTATCTTTGTTTTTCTGGTTTTTTCAAGTTTATATGTTGCAATTTTCCCTTTTTCTGGAATAGTATAATATTTATATGGTTCATAAGCGTTTTCCATAGCCCAGTTAATTCCACATTCAGAAGTCCCCTCGCCATTATAAACAAATTTGGAACATATAGCCAGAAAAGGAAATTCCTCTCTAATTTCCAAGAAAAGTATTAATGAGTATTCAGGATATTCTTTATCAGAACCTAACGAATAAGTTGCTTTTATAATTTTCCTTTTCGGTTCATCTTTAATAACCTTTATTTCCTTTACTCTTTTCACCAAAAGTTCTCTATTTTTTGTAAAATCCTGAGCAGCGAAATATAACATATTTCCATGAGACATAATACTCTGTGGCTGAACAAGAAAATTGTTATCTTTTGTTATAAAAAGTATATCTTTTTCAGGTGTAAATTTATATCCAAATTCCATTACAGAGAAAAGAACTTTTGTTATGAAAAACAAAAATAATGCTATACCATTAAACTTTATTCTTTTCATTTTTCACCTCCCTTCGTCTTAATTTTATATTACTTTAAAAATTCCGTCAATTTTTTCCCCACAAAATCCACATTTATTATCCTTTATCTCATTTTTTATTATTCTGTAGCCATATCTTTCAATTAACAATTTTTTACAATATGGACAGTATGTATTTTCTCCTTCATCACCAACAATGTTTCCAGTATATACATACAAAAGCCCTTCTTCATAACCTATCTCTCTTGCTCTTCTTACTTTTTCTATTTCAGTTGTATAATGGTCTGACATTTTATAATGTGGGAAAAATCTGCTTATATGCCATGGAATTGTTTTATCTATGTTTTTAATTTTTCTGGCAATATCTCTTATCTGGTCGTCTTTATCATTATATTCAGGGATTAAAAGAGTTGTAACTTCAACCCATATATTTAATTTTTTCATAAGTTCAATATTTTCAACAACATATTTTTGATTTGCCTGTGGTAACCTTTGGTAAAATTCTTCATTTCCCTTGAGGTCTACATTTGCTGCATCAAGAAATTCCGAAATATCTTTCAAAAATTCTTTACTCATATATCCATTTGTAACAAAATTATTATAAAGTCCTTCAGTTTTTGCAATTTTACATATATCAAAGGCAA
>JAMWCJ010000136.1 GCA_023818645.1 Candidatus Omnitrophota bacterium
ATCCCAAAAGGTTCATAGAAAGATGGGATGACAACAACATCAGAAGAATAAATTGCACTTTTCAACATATCTTCTGGCACATTGCCCGTGAAGATCACTTTGTTTTTCACCTCAAGATTCTCAGAATATTTCATTAAACTTTTCTTGAAGTAATGATCTGGTCCTATAATTACAATTTTTGCAGTAGGTATTTTTTCCAGAATGGTTGGCAAAGCCTTTATTAAATATTGGAATCCTTTTTCTTTTATAAGTCTTCCTATACCAAGAATTATTTTACTATCCTCTAGACCATATTTTTTTCTAAAAACATTACTTTTTTTAGTATATTCAGTTAGCCTAATTCCGTTGTAAACCACATTAACTTTTTCTGGTGGAAGATTAAATTTAGGTAAAATTTCAGCTTTAATAAATTTTGAAACAGCTATAATTTTCTTACTTGAAAAAATTATCTGGGGTAAGCAAATTTTGTGATAAAGTTTTAAAAAAAGGGCTTGGATGCCTATTCGTTCGGGATAGCCATGTTCAGTAAGAACTAAAGGTATTTTTTTTATTCTCGCGGCTATACTTGATATGAAAGTGGTGAAGTGAAAATATTCATGGACATGAATAATATCTGCATTAGTTTTTAATAAATTGTATAACATCGTTAAAGGAATTCTATAATATCCCACGACCATTGGTATGTGAATTGTGGGAAAATATCGAATAACCAAATTTTCGCTTTCTCTTTTTTCTCTATATCTAAACAAAGAATCACTACAAGTAAAAATTTCAACTTTATAACCTCTTTTACTCAAAACTTTTCCAACGTCATATACATGCTTTTCTCTTCCTCCAACTGAATAAGGAAAAAAAGTATGGGTCACTAATATGACTTTCATAAGAATTATCTCACAAAAGAAAGATATTTCAATAAATTCTCGATTACTGACCTAAACTTCAAAGAAAAAATACAATTTAGTTCTGTATAGCACGTGCTACCACAGGAGCAATTCTCATTTGATGGTAACATATTAAATGCTTTTACAAAACCACATTTCATACCATCTATTCCTTGAGTTTCTCTAAAAAGACATGGTACTACTGTCCCATCAGGAAATAAATCACAGAATAATTTTCCAGCATAACATTTTTTCCATTTTTTAAAATATTTCAAATTTTCTATGCATGGATTAGAAAACATAATAAAATTGAATTTTTCATTTTTCATTTTTCTTATAAATTCCAATGCTCTAATTCTTTCTTCATTAGTTAATAAAGTATCCTTAATCCCTTTATTAGAATTGTTAAATTGGTCCACATAGAGTGTACTGAAATTTAGTTTACATCCAAAGTTAGATGCAATATCAATCAATTTTCTTATACCATAAAAATTATTTTTTACATTGGCCTTTGATATTACCGCATTGATTACAACATCTTTACCATAGTCTCTAGCAATTTTTATTCCTTCTAAAGTTTTATCAAACGTTCCTTTTCCTCTATTAAAATCTGTAATTTCCTTCGGACCGTCAATTGATATGGTAAAATAATTTACGTTTTTTATTTCTTCAATTCTTTCTTTGAGGAGCAAAGCATTTGTAGTTAAAGTTACTATTGGGAACAAACTTTTAGCATAATTTACGAGTTCACCTATATCTTTTCTTAATAAAGGTTCACCACCTGTAAATGTCCAGAATATTGTTCCAGCGCCAGCAAATTCTTTCATCGCTTTTTTTATTTGTTGAGTGGTCATTTCTCTTTTTGGGGTTTTCCAAATTCCACAATATTTACAATGAAGATTACATCTGAATGTACAGAAATGCATAACTCTGATAGGACATCTTCCTACTAACCTAGATAACAAAATTAGAAATGATATTTTTAAAATATTTTTATTCATGTCAATTTTATCTTTTGATTGACTCATAAAGTTCACTCGACCATAAGAGTCCCATAATAATCAAAATTAAAATAAAAGATAAAAATGGTATGTGGTTTGTACCACCATTATATGGTGGTTTCCAATCTCTAGAAAGAGGAATATCTCTTATATCAATATCTACATGTTTTTCAAATAAATTTTCAAAAATTAGACTTCTAGGCCCATATTTTAACAATAATGGAAAATAATAATTTTGAAGTGGATTTAATAAATTAAGATTGCTTACATCTTTTTGATACATATCTGCTATCATTAACGTTTTTCTATCTATTATAAAATCTTCAAGTAGTTGAAGGCCTGACAAATTGGTAATTAGAGAAATGAGTATTAAAATAGTAATTATTGTTTTTATTGGCAATGACTCAAAATCTTTAAATTCAAATAACAAAGGAATTATTAAAAATGGGGTGGATAATAGAAGATATTTCAAACCAAAACCATAACCACCATGCCATGTAACTCTTGAGGACACCACAATTACATTAAAAATGAAAATTAAAAGTATTATTCCACTTTCCATTTTAAATTTTTTATACATATAAAAAACTCCTATCAACGAAAGCAAGAGAATAGGATAATAAAAGAACAACCCCCTATAACTCCCTATTAAAATTTGATACAAAACTTCTATTCTTGGTGTTACAAAACCGTAATTGTTAAATGTCGCTTCTGAGACTGTTGTATATATTGAACGGTCGTTATATTTACTTAACAACTCGAGGTGAAACCCAAGTATTGAAAAATTATAAAAGAGAAAAGGTGACAATCCAACTAAACATCCAAATAAAAATATAAAAAATTTTTGTTTGTTTTTAAACATTGTTAATAAAAATATATAAAAAACTAATATTGGAACTATAAAAAAACTATAAAAATCTGAAGCAATACTAAATCCTAACGAAAGTCCAGCAAAAACAAAATATTTGTTGTCTTCAAGTTTTTCTTGCTTTATTTTAAAAAGAAGATAAAAAGATAAAAAGATAAAAAATGTTCCGACTTGATGCATAAACATTGATAAAGCAGTGGGAAATATAGGAGAACATAGTCCAGCTATGATAACTAGTAACATTCTATGTTTTTCATTTTTTGTGAAATATCTTGATATTTTATAAATTAAAACTAGAAGCAAAGATGAAAACAAACATGAAGTAAAAATAGTAACTAAAATCATAGAAGTTAAAATAAAAAAACCTGGA
>JAMWCJ010000046.1 GCA_023818645.1 Candidatus Omnitrophota bacterium
TCCAGTAAGGTATAACAACTTTTTCCCATTGCCATTTTAGAATTTCTGAAAAATCTGTTGGCCATGGACATGTTACCCAATTTGGATATTTTGCATTTTCACTATCTCCTGGACACCCTGAAAAAGTTATAATTCTTTTTATACCAAGTTTTTCTGCAAGAAGAATTGTTTTCCTTTGAACCTGTTTATGTGATTCTGATATTTCTTTATCTGGATGGAGTGGATTCCCATGACAAGAAAGAGCAGAAATTTCAAGATTCCTCTTCTCAAATTCATTTTTAAAATTTTTTAATTTTTTCTCATCATTTAAAAGTTCATCAACTTTACAAAATGCATCTCCAGGATAATTGCCTGTCCCTATTTCAACTGCATCAAGGCCAAGTTCTTTAATTTTATCAAGTGCTTCATCTAAACTCTTATTTCCAAATACTACTATAAATACACCCAATTTCATTTCACCCTCCTTTTTATACAATATTATAATTTATATTAAAAATTTTTCAAATTACATTCTTTCTGGTAGAGAAATATTCAAAAGATTGAGAGACAATTCAAAAACAACAAGAAGTGATTTTATAAGAACAAGTCGTGCATATGTTAATTCTTTTTCTTCGCTAACTATTCTGTATTTCTGGTAATAAGAATGAAATAATTTTGATATATCAAGTAAATATTCAGCAAGAAGATGAACTCCATATGTTTTAACTACATTACTTATAATATCATTAAATTTCCAGACCTTTTTCATTAACTCAATTTCTTCATCATTATTTAATAAGTCAATTGAAAATTGATTGCCCTCAAGTGTATATTCTTTTTCTTTTGCGTATTTAATTAAATGCTTAAGACGAACATATGCATATTGAAGGTAATAAACAGGATTTTCACTTGACTGTTTTTTAGCAACCTCAATATCAAAATCAAGATGACTGTCTATCTTTCTAAATAAAAAGAAAAATTTAGTTGCATCGGGTCCTATTTCGTCAATAAGTTGTCTTAAAGTTATAAATTGTCCTTTTCGTGTTGACATTCGTAATTTCTCTTTACCCCTATATAATGTTGTAAGTTGGACAATTAAAACGATAAGATTTTCAGGAGCAAATCCTAAAGAAGCAATTGATGCTTTCAATCGTGGTATATATCCATGGTGGTCAGGTCCAACAATATTTATTATAATTTCAAATCCTCTTTCAATTTTATATTTATGGTAAGCGATATCTGTTGCAAGATATGTATAACTTTTATCTTTTTTAACAACAACCCTATCCTTATCATCTCCAAAGATAGTAGTTTTAAACCATAAACTCCCATCTTTTTCATAGATCAAATTTTTATTTTTCAGAAAATTTAAAACATTTTCAACTTCTTTGTTCTTTATAAATTCACTTTCTTTAACCCAACTATCAAAAGAGACACCAAAAATTTTAAGGTCATTTTTAATATCTTGAAGTATCTCATTAAAAGCAAATTCTACAAAAAAATTTTTATCATCTTTAACCTCTTTTATCTTTTTTGCAATATCTATTAAATAATCACCAAAATATCCTTCTTCTGGGATTTCACATTTAATCCCTTTAAGTTGATAATATCTTGCTTTTAATGATTCACCAAGTAATTCTATCTGCTTGCCTGCATCGTTTATATAATATTCTTTAGTGACATCAAAATTACAAAATTTCAATATCCTTGAAAGTGATTCTCCATACGCTGCCTGTCTTCCATGAGCAATTGTTAAAGGTCCTGTAGGATTAGCACTGACAAATTCAATAAGTATTTTTTTCCCATTGCCTATATTTTCTTTTAAATATTCCTTTCCATTCTGGAAAATTTTTAAAATGTGGTCTCTATAAATGTCCTCATTAATAAAAAAATTAATAAATCCATTCTTTGTTTCAATTTTTTTAATTATCCCTTTTAAATTAGGAGATATCTTTTGTTTGATTATTTCAGCAATTTTCTGTGGCGAGTTTTCTTTATCCGCCAATTTAAAAGATAAGTTTGTATAGAAATCACCAAATTCTTCTTTTTCACAGGGCAATAATGCAAAATCTACATCTTTCTTGAAATACTCTGCAGTTTTTTTTAAAGTTTTCTCTATTATATCTTTTACCTCACTTCTCATTTTTATCTCTTATCTCTTTTAATAGTTGTTCAATCCTATATTCTTTTCTTTCATCAAGTTCAAATTCAACAGTAGGAGTATATTTAAGTGATATTTTTTGCCCAAGTTTATATTGAATAAATTTTTTAGCACTTAAAATTCCACGAAATGCATTTTTCACTTGGGTGTTATTACCTATAAAACTTATCCCAACTTTAACACTTTTTAAGTCCCCTGTTGTGTGAATATAAGTAATTGTAAAGAAACATATTCTTGGGTCAGATACATCCTTTCTTATAATTTCTTCAATTTCCTTCCTCAGCATACTTTCAACTTTTAATTGTCTCCTCGTTTTAATTTTTTCTCCTTTTGATTTATAGAATAACAGAAAAAAAATTTTAATTCAATTATTGAATTTTTATTGTCAAAATGAAGATTTGGTGGTAAATTATATATAATGAGATGGAAAGATTTAGAAAATTGGATAAAGGGTGTTTTAATATTTGGTTTTATAATTTATTTGTTTTTTCTATTTATATCTTTTGACCCTTTTGATCCAACATTTAAGTTCTGCCAAGTTGGTTTTCCTGTAAATGATAATATAAAAAATTTTGGTGGTAAGTTTGGTTCATATTTAACTGGTTTAATCTTCTTTTTGTTTGGAAAAAGTTCTTATCTTCTTTTAATCTGTCTGCTTTTTTTAGGTTATAATCTTATATGGGGCGAAAAAGAAAGATTATGGAAAAGAATTGTAAGTATAATAGGTATTCTTTCTGTATCTTCAATATTTTTTACAATAATAAATCCATCTCCTGAAAATTTTAATGGTGGATTTTTAGGAACTGTTTTGAGTTTTGTTTTAAAAGAATATTTTGGAGAAAAAGGCATATTTTTTATACTTGGACTTTTTGGGATTTTGTTTATAAGTATAAGTTATAAAATGTATTTTGAACCATTCAAAGTATTGATTGATAATTATATTTTTAGAGAAGAAAAAATAATTTTACCAGAAAATCCAGTTTTACCTAAAAGATTAAAGAAAAAAACACCTGAAACAAGGAAAAAAATAGAACTTCCTGAACCAGAGAATGAAAAATTAGAACCTGAACAGGAAAAATTAAAAGAAGAAAAAGAAAAAAAGAAAGTAAAAAAAACACTTATTTCACAAAGAGAAATAGTTTACAATCTTCCACCAATTGATTTCCTAAAAGTAGGGAGCCCAACACAAAAAGAAACAAAAGAGGATTTAGAAATATATGCTCAAGTTATAGAAGAGACACTTTCAGAGTTTGATATAGAAGGAGAAGTCGTTCAGATAAATCAAGGACCAAGAGTTACTATGTTTGAAGTTCAACTTGCTCCAGGTATTCAGGTTCAAAAAATTTTTAAAATTCAGGACAATATTGCTATGAATTTAAAAACAACAACTATAAGAGTTGTCGCTCCTTTACCAAATAAATCAACTGTCGGGATTGAAGTTCCAAATAGAGAAATCTCAATAGTATATTTAAGAGAAATTGTAGAAAGCAGAGATTTTCAAAGGTCTCCATCAAAGTTAACTCTTGCTATAGGTAAAGATATAATGGGGAGACCAATTGTAACAGATTTAAAATTGATGCCACATCTTTTAATTGCAGGTGCTACAGGTTCTGGTAAAACTGTCTGTCTTAATTCTCTAATTACTTCAATTTTATACAAAGCAAGTCCTGATGAAGTTAAGTTTATATTGATAGACCCTAAAATGGTTGAACTTACTCTTTATAACGACCTTCCTCATTTATTATGTCCTGTTATAGTTGATATTAAAAAGGCAGTCAATGCTTTAAAATGGTTAATAGGAGAGATGACAAGGAGATATAAACTTTTTTCAGAAAATAGAATTAGAAATGTTGACTCATACAATAATATTTTTAAAGACAATCCTTTACCATATATAGTTGTTGTAATTGATGAACTTGCTGATTTAATGGTAGTTGCGAAAAATGAAATAGAACACAGTATTATACGGCTTGCTCAACTTTCAAGAGCAGCAGGAATACACTTAATTTTAGCAACTCAAAGACCTTCTGTAAATGTTATAACAGGTGTAATTAAAGCCAATCTACCATGTAGAATTTCTTTTCAAGTAACATCTAAATTTGATTCAAGAACAATTCTTGATAGAATTGGTGCAGAGAAATTACTTGGAAGAGGAGATATGTTATTTTTACCTCCTTTAAGTTCAAGTTTAATAAGAATTCAGGGAAGTTATATTTCAGATGAAGAGATAGAAAAAGTTTGTAATTTTATAAAGAAACAGAGAATTCCAGAGTATAATATGGAAATCCTTGAAAGTAAAGTTACTGAAGAAGCAATACCTGAAATATTACAAACAGAGTATAATGATGAAGAGGTCCTTTATGAACAGGCAAAAAGAATTGTAATTACAACGAAAATTGCTTCAATTTCAATGCTTCAAAGAAGATTGAGAATTGGATTTAATAAAGCAGCAAGATTGATTGAAAGGATGGAAGAAGAAGGGATTGTTGGACCATATCAGGAGGGGAAACCCAGAAAAGTTTTAATAAATTTAGAAAATAACCAGGAAAATTCAGAAGATAATGGATTTGAAGAGTTTAAGTGAATTATTAAGAAGAGAAAGAGAAAAAAGAGGACTTGATTACGAAAAAATATATAAAGATACAATGATTTTAAGTAAATTTTTAGAATATGCTGAAAATGGAAAGTGGGAAATGTTCCCGAGTGAGTTTCATAAAAGAGCAGTTTTAAAGAAATATATAGAGTATCTGAAAATAGAAGGTATAAATCTTGACGATATATTTAAAAAAAAAGATAATCTTAGTGAAAAAGAGGTTGAAAAGGATGAAAATTTGAAACAAGAAGTAACCAATAAGATAGACAGAAAGTTTTACATTATTATTCTCCTATTTATAATATTTTCTTTATTTTTTATCATTGTAAATTTAATGTTGAAAAACTTATCAGAATGAAAATCTATCTCATTTCTCTTGGATGTCCCAAAAATCTTGTTGATTCTGAACAATTACTTGGACTCATTGGACAGGAAGGATTTATAATTACAGATTCAATGGAAGATGCAGATATAGTGATAATAAATACTTGCGGATTTATAAAAGATGCTGCAAAAGAATCAGAAGAAAATATAAAGGAAGTTATCAAGAAGAATAAAAAGTTTATTATATGGGGATGTCTTGTTCAAAAAGAAAAAGAAAAACTATTAAGATTTAGAAATTTAAAAGGGATTGTTGGAGTTGGAGACCCTAAACAGGTCTTAAAAGTTATCAAAGAAGAAAATGAAAAGATTGTAAATATAAGAGAAAATTGTTTTACAAATATAGAAGAATTCCCTCGTCTTATAACTACCTTTCCATATGCCTATATAAAAATTTCTGATGGTTGTAATAATTTTTGCAGTTATTGTTTGATCCCTAAATTAAGAGGAAGATTGAGAAGTAGAAAAATTAAAGATATTTTGAAAGAAGCAGAACAGATTGAAAAACTTGGTTTTAAAGAAATTATAATTATAGCACAGGATACAACAAATTATGGAAAAGATTTAAATGATGGCTCAAATTTAATTAATTTACTTGGTAATCTTGAAAAATTTGACTTTGAATGGATAAGAATTATGTATATGCATCCAGGTCATATAAATGAAGAATTGATTGAAAAAATAGGTAGCAGTAAAAAAATATGTAAATACTTTGATATACCAATGCAGCATATATCTCCTGAAATTCTTAAAAAGATGAACAGACCTGTTATTGATTGTAAAAAATTGATTGAGGAAATAAGAAAAAAGATACCTTCTGCAGTGATAAGAACAAATTTTATTGTTGGATTTCCTGGGGAAACAGAAAGAGATTTTAAACAACTTTTAGAATTTCTTGAACAGGTAAAAATTGATAGAGTTGGTTTTTTTAAATATAGTAGAGAAAAAGGGACAGTTGCATATAATTTTAAAGACCAGATAAGTGAGAGAGAAAAAGAAAAAAGATTGTTGGTTCTTGTTGAAAAACAGAAAGATATATCAAAAAAGAATTTGAAAAAATATATTGGCAAAACTTTAAAGGTTTTAATAGAAAAAAAAGATAAAGAATTTTTTGTTGGGAGAACTGAATATGATGCTCCAGAAATAGACGGCCTTGTTTATGTAAAAGGAAAAGATTTTAAAATTGGGGACTTTTATAATTTAAAGATAAAAAAAGCAGATTATTATGATCTTTATGCATAATAATAAGGAAGATAAAATAATTCTTGAACGGATAATAGTAAGTGATTTTTTAACAAATTGTTATATTCTTGGATGTAAAGAAGAAAATTTATGTGGAATTATTGACCCTGGAAGTGAAGGAGAAAAGATAAATAAATTGATTGATGATTTAAAATTAAAGCCAATATTGATAATAAATACTCATGGACACTTTGACCATATTGGAGCAAACGATTTATTTAACCTTTCTGTTTATATTCATAAAGATGATCTTGAATTTCTGAAAGACCCTGAAAAAAATCTTTCTTCTTTCTTTTCACTACCTTATATATGTAAAAATCATACTTTTCCCATAGAAGAGAAAAATATTATAAAAATAGGGAAGATAAAAATTGAGATTATCCATACCCCGGGCCATACGCCTGGTAGCGTCTGTCTTAAAATTGGTGATATTCTTTTTACAGGAGACACAATCTTTGCTGAAGGTATAGGTAGAACTGATTTTCCACAAGGAGATGAAGAAGTTTTAATAAAATCAATAAAAGAGAAATTAATTACTTTACCAGATAATACTATTATTTATCCAGGACATGGAGAACCTTCAAATTTAAGAGATTTTAAAAGGTGGTTTTATAAATGGAACCTATAGTAGGAATAAGCAGTTTACATTATAATTGGGCAAATTTAGAAGAGGCATTTAAAAGATGTAAATTTGAATTTGATCTTAATGTTATAGAATTTTCATATTTTGATTTATTAAAAGAAAATAACTTTTCATATATAAAGAAAATTAATGAGAAATATAATTTGAAATTAGGTCTACATATTTGGGATAACATACCGGAAATCGGCAAGATAAATTCAATTTTGAAATTTAAAGATTATTTAAAAATCTGTTTAATTACTGGAATTGATTTTATAACGATGCATCTTGGTAAATATGATGAAAGGGATAAAGGTTTAAAAATTGTTTTTGAAGTTTTAGAAGAAATAGTGCATTTATATGAAGAAGAAAATATTCAAATATGTATTGAAAACCATTACATTGATGAATTAGGCAACTGTCCTGAAGAGTTTCTTTATTTTTTTGAAAAGATTAATTCAACTTCTCTTAAATTTTGTTTTGACTATGGACATGGAAATCTCACCGGAAATATTTTTAATTTTATTGAAAAACTTCATAAATTTTTTGGGGTTGTGCATATTTCAGATAACAATGGAGATAAAGATGAACATTTATACTACAAAGATGGAAATATAAAATGGGAAGAATTGATACCCTTAACATTAAAAAAGGGTTTTTATGGTCCGTACATAATTGAATATGGTGGGAAAAAAGAAAAATTTGATAAAATTAAAAAATTTAAGGATGATTTAAAATATTTTGCAGAAAATTTATAAATTCAATTCTTTTAAAAATTCAATATATTCAGAAAATTCACCAACTTCAAGTAAATTATGAGAATCAGAACCAAAACAAATCTCTATATTTTCTTCAACACACATTTTAAAAAAATCTATTTCTGGATAATAATGATGGAAGTTAATCTCTGCCTTAACATTCCCTTCTTTTAAAATTTTTACTACTTCTTTATAGAGAGTTTTTGGTGTTTCAATATTTTTTCGGAAGAAAAATCTAAATGGATGGGCAAGAATATCTATTTTATTCTCAACAAGTTTCTCAACAGACCATAAAAAATATTTTTCCATTTCTTTCTTGCTTGAACACCATTCATCAGGTAAATAATGAACTGAACCAACTAAAATTTCAAAAAAATTTCTATCTTCTTCAATCAATGTAAGATTTCCATTTTTATCAACTTCAACTTCAAGCCCAAGACCAGCCATATCTGAATTAAGTGATTTAAATTTTTCTATATATTCCTTTATCCTATCTTTTTTATTCTCTCTCTGCTTCCTTAAAATTTCTGGATAGTTAAAAAACTTATAATTCCAGTAATCATCAGGTGATAAATATAATTGGCCTGCATGTTCTGTAAAATAAACTTTTTTAACACCAAAAATTTTGCATCTTTTAATAACTTTTTCCATATTAACATCTTCAGCACAGTATCCAAATTCGGTATGACAGTGATAATCAATAATTTCTGCACTATTTTTTAATTTTCTATCATTAATCTTTATTTCACTTCCAATTTCAAAAATAAAATATTTAAATGGTTCTTCACATATAGATGGAATAGTAAAATAATAAATGTTATCTTTACTGACCAAATCCAGTCCTTTATGATAATGTCCACTTATTGAAAGAAAGACATTGTTTTCTTTATAAAAATTATGTATTTTTTCCGATTCAAGTATATTAAATGGATAATCACTTTCTATTTTCGGATAAACAAGGTTGTGCTGAATGACAATAATTTTTTTCTCAGGGTTTTCTATAATAATTTTTTTAAAATTTTCTATTTCTTCGTAATTTCTTTTACATATATCGCCTTCAAAATAATCATCATAGAACACATAGAATAGAAAATCTTCAAAAATAGCAAATTTGTATTCTCCAAAAAAATTTTTAAATTTATCAGATCTCAAGTCGTGGTTTCCAGGACAGATAAGTATTTTTTTATCATTTAAATTTTGAACTACCTTTTTTATTTCAATATAATCTTCCTCCGCATAGATATTTTTATTATCATCAATTAAATCTCCACTAATAACAATTACATCAATTTTTTCATCCTTTATCCTTCTTATAACTCTTTTTAAAAATTCAAGTCCAAATTCTGAATTTCTTTCAGGTATAGATGAAATCCCTCTGCTTTTAAAATGTAAATCACTTAAAAGAAGAAGTTTCATTTTTTAATGTTTAAAATGTCTTGTTCCTGTAAATATCATTGAAATACCAAGTTCATTACATCTTTTAATTATATCTTTATCTGCCTTTGAACCACCAGGTTGAATTATTGAACTTATACCTACATTACTTGCAATCTCTATACTATCAGGGAAAGGAAAAAATGCATCAGAAGCCAAAACAATTGGTTTTGGTATTTCTTTAAAATTCTCATTCATTTTCATAATCGCAATTCTTGTTGAATCATATCTTGACATCTGCCCTGTTCCAATTCCAAGAACTTGATTTTTTGTAGAAATTACTATTCCATTAGATTTTATGAATTTGCAGACCTTCCATCCAAATTTCAATGCCTCAATCTCATCTTCAGTAGGTTTTTTTTCTGTTACAACTTCAAATTTTTCATAATCAATATCATCTGGTGTTTGGACTAAAAAACCATCTGAAATAGTTCTGAAATCATAATCATATCTTATTTTTTCTGGACATTTTATAACTCTTAAATCATCCCTTTTCTTAAAAATTTCAAGAGCATCCTTTTCATAATCAGGAGCAACTATAATTTCATAAAACCTCTTTATTAATATTTCTGCAAGTTTTCTATCAACCTTTCTATTAAAACCAACAATCCCTCCAAATGCACTCAATGGGTCACACTCAAGTGCTTTTTCATAAACTTCAATTAAATTCTGTCCAGTAGCAACTCCACAGGGATTTGTATGTTTTATTATTACACAGGTAGGATTTTCAAATTGCCAGACAAGATTGTATGCACTTTCCAAATCAAGTAGATTGTTAAATGACAATTCTTTCCCCTGAAAAATTTCTCTTTCAAATCTTTTATCAATAAATCTATACCATGCACCTTTCTGATGTGGATTTTCACCATATCTTAAATCACAAACTTTTATAAGATGGATATTCATTTCTGCAGGTAAAATTTCTTTTTCAACCTTACTTTTAAAGTAAGAGGAGATTATATAATCATATCTTGAAGTTAAATTAAATACTTCTTTTGCACATTTAAAAGAAAATTCCTCTGTTACAGAACCATTATTATTTTCAAACTCTCTAATAAATTCACTATAGATATCAGGTTTTACAAGAACACAAACATATTTAAAATTTTTTGCACCTGCTCTTATAATTGTTGGTCCACCTATATCTATATTCTCAATTATTTCTTCATCGCTTTTTCTGCTTTTTAATGCCTGTTCAAATGGATAGAGATTACAGACAATAAGTTGGATAGGAGGGATATTATACTGGTTTATCTGTTTTAAATGTTCCGGATTATCCTTTATTGATAAAATACCACCATAGATTTTTGGGTGAAGTGTTTTTACTCTACCATCAAGTATTTCAGGAAAACCAGTAAATTGACTTACTTCAATAACATCTATTTGATTTTCTTTAAGTATCTTTGCAGTTCCCCCAGTTGAAATTATTTCAACATTATATTTTTTTAAAACTTTTGCAATGTCAATTATTCCTGTTTTATCAGATACACTTAATATTGCTCTTTCTATTTTTATCATATTTGCCTCCGTTTTAATATAATCCTTCTTGTTCTTCTAAAATTTTTTGTATTTTTTTAGGATTTACTTTATCAACACTTATGTTTTCGTCAAGAGCAATATATCCAGCAATTCCACCTGCCTGCCCAGTTGCCATACAGGTTGCCATTACCCTTATAGAACCCATCGCTTTATGGTCAGCAGAGATACATCTTCCAACAACAATTAAATTTTTTGAATTTTTAGGGACAAGACATCTGTAAGGAATACTGAACCAATCATTTGAAGGGGGTCTTAATTTATCATGTGAAGGTAAATAATCTATATATCTATCAAGAGCAATACAATACTCATCTGTTTTACATTCTTTTATGCAAATATGAACATTTTTTGTCCTGCCAAGTGGACAATGAATATCAATCCAGTATGTTCCTCTTGCAATACTATCTTCTGTTTTATTCCCTTTTAAAATATCCTCTTCTGTAAGTGTATAAATTCCTTTTATCTGTCTTGTTTCTCTTATCCCTATATTAGCAGGCAGATTTGATAGATATGAGTTTTCAAATCCAGGAACATTTTCTTTTAAGTTTTTCCAGTATTTATAAATCTGCTGTCTTAAAAATATCTCCCCTTTTGTTAAATCAAAAACATTAGTTCCATCTCCTGAAAATCTCATAACATTAAATGACCTTTCTCCTTTCCTTCTTGTGCTTCCTTTTCCTCCTAAACCAGCATTGTAGATAATCAGTTCATTTTTTTCTCTTAAATCTTGTAGAATTTTTTGAGCCCTTTTTACTATATCTTCTGTTAATTTATCTTCATCTATTCCTGCTATTTTAAACATGCTTCCCATTGACTGGGTTTTACCATCAAAAAATCTTCCTTTTGTATACTCAAAATTAGAAAAGAAGGCAATATCTGCATCTCCTGTTGCATCAATAAAAATTTTACCTTTAATTTTCATCTTACCATTTTTATTTACAACTTCTATCTCTTTAATCTCATAATTTTCAACACTTGCATCACAGACAAAAGAATGGTATAGAATTTCAACTTTTTCTTCAAGTAATAACTTTTCAGATGATATTTTTAAAATTTCTGAATCAAAAGGGATACCATACTTTTTAAATGAATCTTCCCATTTTTCACATCCATCCATTTTATGTGTCTTTTCAATTAAAAATTTTAAAAATCCACTTACTGCTGGCTGGCTTTCGTTTAAATAATGTCCTAAAATACTTCCAACAAGTCCATTTGTCGCCATTCCACCAGCAAAACCATATCTTTCAATTAAAAGAACTTTTGCTCCAAGTTTAGCACATGCCCACGCAGCAGCCATTCCTGATGGACCACCACCAATAACAACAATATCTCTTTCCATCTTCCCCTCCATTTTTTAAATTTAGATTTCTTAAAATGATATAATTTATATTGAAAATGGTCAACATATTCAAGGAAGTAGAAAATTTTATTAATAAAAAGAAACTGGTTGAGAAAGATGATAAGATCTTACTTGCAGTTTCAGGTGGACCAGATTCTGTCTTTCTTTTTTCCTTTTTTATTTATTTTTCAAAAAAGAAAAATCTGGATATAAAGGTAGCATATATACATCACCATTTAAGAGAAGAAGCAGATAAAGAGGTTGAATTTGTGAAAAAAATCACAAATGATTTTGGTATTGAATTTTATAGAGAGGATATCGAAATTAAAGAAAAAATAAATATTGAAAAGAGATTGAGAGAAGAGAGATATAAAAAACTTTTTGAAATAGCGAGAAAAACTGGATGTAATAAAATAGCAACAGGACATACACTTGATGACCATATGGAAACAATTTTTATAAATTTATTCAGGGGTTCTGGACTTTCTGGTCTTTGTGGTATATGGGCATTAAGTAGAGTTTTTTTAGAATCAGATATTTTTGTTATAAGACCTCTTCTTTGTTTGGAAAAAAAAGAAATAATTGAATATCTTGAAAAAAATAAAATAAGATATATGATTGACACCTCAAATCTCTCAGATGATTTTTTTAGAAATAAGATAAGACATGAAGTTATACCCTTTTTGTTAGAATATAAACCATCTTTAAAAAAAGTACTTTTCAGAATGACTGAAGTTTTACAAAAAGAAGAAGAATTTTTAAAGGAATATACAGACCAAATTTTAAAAGGAATAATATTAAAAGAAGATGAACAAAAGATTATAATTAGTCGTGAAAAATTTAATATTCTTCATGACGCTATAAAAAGGAGAGTTGCTGGCTATATTTATAAAAAGATAAAAAAGACACAGTATATTAAATTTAGTGAGATTGAAAAGATTTTAAAGATTATAGAAAAGGGGGAAAGTATTATCAGTAAAGAGAAAATTGAGACAGGAAGAAAAATTAGTGAATTGAAAGATTTTAAATTTAGTATAATAATTCCTGGTGAAATAAATATTTTAAATTTTAAAATTAAAGCAGATTTTGTTTCTTTTTCAAATCAAATTTTTAAAAATCAGGATAAATTTACAGGATATTTTGATTTTTCAAAAATTAATGGAGATATAATAATAAGAAAAAGAAGACCTGGAGATAAATTTATTCCACTTGGATTTGAAAAAGAAAAAAGATTATCAAGATTTATGATTGATAAAAAGATACCAAGAGAAGAAAGAGAAAAAGTTTTAATTTTTGAGAATAATGGTAAAATAATGTGGGTATGTGGATATGAAATTTCTGAACAATTTAAAGTAGATAAAGATACTGATAAAATTCTTAAAATTGAGGTTAAAAAATTAAATGGAAAAAATTTTTGATGATAATTATTTGCCAGAAGAGTTAAGAAGAAAAGAATTGAAGGATATTTTAAAGTTAAATTCAAATTATGAAAAAGAAGAAAGTATTGAAATTGTTTACTATTTAAAATCTGAAAAAGATATTATAGAAGTTGCAAAGAAACTTGCGATTGATGAAACAACAGGAAAATGGATAGGACAAGGGAAACCAACATCATTGTTTAAAAAATGTGTTGCTGATGTTGATAAAATTTATGTTTTTGATAAAAATGAAGGGATTATTTTTATAAGAACTCCAATTATTAATTTATCAGAAGAAAAAGATATCCTTTATCAAATTCTGATGCTTGCCTGTGGAGGACCGGTTCTTGAATTTGTTTATTATTCAGATGTTGCTTTGATTGATATAAATTTACCAGAAAAAATATTGAGAAAATTTAAAGGACCAAGATTTGGCATTGAAGGGATAAGAAAAATTACAGAGACACCATTCCCTTATCCTATTGTAGGGACAATTATAAAACCATGTGCTGGATTAACTGAAAAAGAAGTTGCTGAAAAATGTTACCTTTCTGCGAAAGGAGGAGTAAAATTTATTAAGGATGACGAAAAAATGCTTGGACCTTCTTATTGTCAACCAGAGAAAAAAATAAAACTTGTAAGTGAAGCACTTAAAAAAGCATATGAAGAGACGGGTAATAAGTGTATATATGCACCTCACCTTGTTGAAAGAGCAGATAAAATAAAGGATACAGGTAAAAGATATATTGAATATGGAGCAACTGGTTTGATGATAAATGTTGTTCTTGGGCATAATTTTGAAGTATTAAAAATTTTAAGAGAAGACCCTGATATAAATGTTCCATTATATGCTCATAGTGGTGGGAGAAGTGCTTTATCAACAGGAAAACGAAGGATAGATGACGGCGTTATCGTAAAATTTATTCGTCTTTGTGGTGGAGATTTTTTTCAGCACGGTGTTTTTGGAGTAAAAGATACTCATATTGCTTCTCTTGATGAGGATTTATTAAATCATTTAATCTATGTTATGAGAAAAGATTTAGATAGAATAAAAGATACTGTTCCCGTCTGTGCAGGTGGTTTGAGAATTGAAAATATAAAATTAAATATTGAAAAACACTATGATAAAAAATTAGGATACCATGTTGCTTTACTGGCTGGTTCATATCTTCTTGGACATCCTGAAGGACCTTATCAAGGAGCAAGAAAGTTCGTTGAAACGATAAAAGAAATAATTAATTCAGATGAGAAAAAATGATTTTCTGAGAAATTCAACATATAACTATATATTCTTCTTATTTTCTTTTACAACTTTAGTTTATTTTAATTCTATTTTTAATCCTTTTATATGGGATGACCTTTCTTTAATTTCTGAAAATTTCCTGATAAGAAGTTTCAAGTTCTTCCCTTTATATTTTAAAACAGATATATTTTTATCAACATCCAACTTTTATAGACCTCTTCAAACTTTAATATATGCTTTTATTTATAAAATTTCAGGTTTTATTCCAGTTGGTTATCATCTTATCAATATTTTTTTTCATTCTGGTTGTGCAATTTTAATCTATCTACTTT
>JAMWCJ010000137.1 GCA_023818645.1 Candidatus Omnitrophota bacterium
AAATATCCTCAATATGAAAAAATCTATGCCACCCTTGGATATTCAAAATTGATTATAGATGAAGTCCAGGCTTACGATCCAAAGGCTTGTGCAATTGTTGTTAAAATGATAGAAGATATTGTTTCCCTTGGTGGAAGATTTTTACTTATGACTGCTACTTTGCCAACCTTTGTGAAAAATTATTTAAAAGAAAAAGAAATTATTAAAGACGAAGATATAATAAATTTTTATGAGTGTAAACTTGAGATAGAAATAAAAACTACATCAAAACATAAAATTGAACTTCGACAAAAGGATATAATTGAAGATATAGTTGAAATTATAAAAAAAGCAAAAGATGGAAACAGGATTTTAGTTGTCTTAAACACAATTGAAAAAGCAGAAGAAGTTTACGATAAGATAGAAAAGAAAATAGCGAATGATAAAAGTGATATATTCCTTAGATTAATCCATTCCAGATTTACATTAAATCAAAGAAGAGAAAAGGAAAAAGAGATAGAAGAAAAGTTTAAAAATCCAAAACCAAAGGAAGAAAAAGAAGCAAAAATTTTTGTTGCAACGCAAGTAGTTGAGGCATCCCTTGATATTGATGCAGATTATTTATTCACAGAAATTGCCCCAATGGATTCTTTAATTCAGAGGATGGGAAGGGTGATGAGAAGGGTGAAGTATTATGAGGAATATGAACAGAAAGAAAAGAATGTATTTGTATATGTTTGCCTGAAAGAAGATAAAAATAGATTTTATATAGAATCCGGTAAAGGAAATGTCTATGAAAACGATATTTTATTTCTTACATTTTGTGTAATTCTTAATTTAATTTTGAAGGAAAATGAAAAATTAAAGGAAGTTTTGCGACTTTTCGAAAATTCTGATGAAATAGAACAACAGAAAGAGAAACAAAAAACTATAAAAAATCTAAAAGAACTTATAAAAGATTTAATGAAAAATATTTCAGAAATTAAAATAGAAATTCCTTTAATGGAAAAAGATAAAAATAAAATTGTAGAAGAAGTTTATAATTATAAAAAATTTAAATATTTAACAAAATCTAACTACTTCAAAAAATTCAACCAAACACTTTCAATTCTTGATTCTGGTTATGTTTCAGAAAATAAAGAAGAGGCACATAAATTATTTAGAGAAATTTATACTATTTCTTTGGTTGGCGAGGAGAAAGTTAAAGAAATTAAAGATAAAATTCAGAAAGAAATCAACAAGAAAAAAGATATTACCTGGCTATGGTTTAAAAAAGAAATAATCGCAGAATATGTAATAAATGATAATATGTGGAAATACAGAGAGTATGAACTTAAACCTCTTGGAGAAAAACTTTGTGAAATGCTTGACATTTCAGAGGAAATAAAAAGATATTGTGAGGGAATATGGGTGGTAAAGAAGAAATCTTTAAAAGAGACACCAGAAGAATCGGACATTGAAACCATCGCAGATTCTAAAGGAGTAATTTTGTGATGTTTTCCATTTTTGTTGGTTATATTTGACAAAATTGGAACAATTTTGTAGAATTTTATTGACAAATTTTGAAAATGATATATAAAAGAAAGCTTAAACCGGTGCTTCTTAAGGAGATTTCAACCCCCCAAATTGTTGTTGTTACTGGGATGCGTCAGGTTGGCAAAACCACATTATTACTTGATATTTATAACTCTATAGAATCTGAAAACAAAGTCTTCATTGACCTTGAAAATCCGTTGAATCAGAAAATCTTTGAAGAAAAAAACTATGATAACATCCTACTAAATTTAAAAGAAGTGGGGCTTAAATCCCATAAAAATGCCTTTGTTTTTATTGACGAGATTCAAATTATGCCTGAAATTGTAAAGCCCATAAAGTATCTTTACGACCATTATAGAATAAAATTTTTCCTGACAGGTTCAAGCAGTTTCTATTTGAAGGGTCTATTTCCAGAATCTCTTGCAGGAAGAAAGATTATTTACGAACTCTTTCCCCTTGATTTTGAGGAATTCCTTACATTTAAAGAAAAGGAGAAAAAATTTGCTTCAACCATGGATGAAAAGGCTAAAAATAAAAACAAAATAAATTATGAAATTTTCAAAAATTACTATGATGAATATTTAACATTTGGAGGTTTTCCAGCGGTAGTTAATGAAAATGATGCACAAAGGAAAAGAATGATTCTTGGTGACATTTTTAAATCTTACTTTGAGAAAGATGTTCGTTCCCTTTCAGATTTTAAGAGTATTAATAAACTGAGGGATACAATTCTTCTTCTTGCAAGCAGATGCGGGTCAAAAATAGAAATCTCTAAGATTTCTTCAGAAATTGAAGTATCAAGGGAAACTCTCTACTCTTATATAACCTTCCTTGAGAAAACTTATTTTATCTCTCTGGTTCAACCCTTTTCAAAAAGTATAAATGGAGAGGTCAGAGGTGCCAGGAAAGTCTACTTTTGCGATACAGGACTTTTAAATTATCTTGTCAAAATTTCTGAAGGGAGCTTATTTGAAAACGCAGTTTTTAATTCCCTTAAAAAGATGGGAAAAATCAATTATCATGAAAGGTATAAAGGAGGTGAAATAGATTTTATAATTGATGGAGAAATCGGGATTGAAGTAAAAATAAATGCTACAGAAGCTGATTTAAGAAGGTTGAAAAGGCTGGCAGATAAACTCCGACTAAAAAATTTCTTCATTGTTTCGAAAAATTTTAGCGACCTTGAAAATGTGATTATGGCACAGGACCTATGATTGACCTTATTGAATCTAAAATCACTGGAACCCAGATTGCCTACTATATTGTCTGTAAAAGAAAATTATGGCTTTTCTCCCATCATATAGAGATGGAAAAATATTCGGACTATGTCTCCATTGGAAAATTGATTTCTGAGGAAAGTTTTAAAAGAGAAAAATTCAAAGAAATCTCAATCGGAGAAACAATAAAAATTGACTTTATAAAAATTGGAGATGAAATAATTGTCCATGAGGTAAAAAAATCGAGGAAACTTGAGGATGCCCATATCTGGCAGGTAAAATTTTACATTTATTCTTTGAAGAAAATTGGTGTCAAATGCAATTCAGGAGTGATTCATTATCCTAAACTTATGCGGAGGATAGAAGTTAAA
>JAMWCJ010000047.1 GCA_023818645.1 Candidatus Omnitrophota bacterium
TAGTCAGATACAATTTTTGCATTTTTCTTAACTTTTTCTTTTGCATTTTTAGGGACAACAGAAATTCCAGCATATAAAAGCATCTCTAAGTCGTTTTCTCCATCTCCAAAAGCGATTATCTCACTCTTTTTAATTTTATAGTATTTAGCAAGTGCCTCTAATGCAGTTCCTTTGTTAACTCCTTTATTCATAAATTCAAGATATTCAGGATTTGTTTTTACAATGTTTAAATTTTTACCAAAAAGTTTTTTAAAATATTTATATTGGTAATCTCGCGTTCTTTTTATGTCTTTATTTACCACATCTGTAATTAAAATTAATTTTGTTGGTTTTTTATTTTCCATAATTTTTAAATTTTCAATGAATAAATATTTTGCTCCTGTCTGTCTGGAATAAATTTCTGCATATTTTTTTAATTTCGGATTATCTGTAGCATAAAGAAGATCTTTATAATAAAAATTAAGGAAAAAATCTTTTTTAAAACAATAATCAATTATAAACCTTGAGTATTTTAAAGGAACTGGATTATGGTAAACTATTTTTCTTTTTTCTTTCTCTCTTAATCTTACCATCGCTCCATTATAAACGATTAAAGGAGTATCAATTTCAAGAATTTTTGAATATATTGAAACACAATCTGTCATTCTTCCAGAAGCAAGAGCAACGATTCCCCCTTTTTTGTAAAATCTTTTCAATGCAATTTTATCTTCTTTATTAATTTTGCCTTTGCTATCAAGTAAAGTGCCATCAAGGTCTATTGCAAGTAGTTTTATCATTTTTAAATTTTATCTTTTTCTGTCCTGTGCCAATTCTGCTCTTTTAATATAGTCCCTGTAAGTTACAAGATTGAATTCTTTTATTATTTTCTTTATTGATAATTTTCTATCAATAATTTCTATGGTAAAAATCGCTTCGTCTCCAAATGTCTCTATTTTTAATCTATCTTTATATCTTTCAGTTATTTTTTTCAATTTATCTCCTTGAAAATCCCAGTGAAAAACAGTCCTTTCTAAATTTATATCCGACCATACCCAGTGTGAAAATCTATCTGTTTTTATTAACCATCTACCAGTATTATCTATTATCCCAGATGTTAAAGACCAGATCCCAGCAACTATAAAAACTTGATATAAAAGAGATATTGAATTTAATATCTTTCCAGCAGGATATGCAGAAGAAAAAACGAGTAATTTTGCTCCACTATCAACTTGATATTTTAAATCATAATGCCAGTTAGCATCAAAACATATAAAAGCACCTATTTTGCCAAATTCAGTATCAACTGGGGATTGTTTTTTTGGTCCAGGATATATACCTTTTTCAAGTTCTACTTCTGTAGGATGAATTTTATCGTATTTTCCAACTATTTCTCCTTTTCTATTTACAAAAAAACAACTGTTATAAATTTTTTCTCCAATCATATCATAACTTGAACCACAAACCCAACAATTTGCCTTTTTAGCAATATTTTTAAGAAATCCTTTTACTTTAAACCACTTGTTAATATCTCTTTTTCTAAACTCTATACCAACATATGCAAAAATCTCTGGTAGAACAACAAAGTCAGGATTTATATTTCTTATCTCATCAAATATATTCTCAATATAGGTTAAATTATCTTCTATTTTTTTCGCCCTTCTATATTCATAAGCCATAGAAATAGCAACGGTTCTCATAATTTTATCCCTTTTGTAAATTTTGATTACCAGTAAATAAATTTTGTAAATATGTTTTTCTCAATAGGTGAAAGTTTTTGAACATTTGGAATAACATATCTATCTTCAAAAATATCTATCAATAACTTTCCAGAATTACCTATATCAATTGCTTTACTTCTTTCCCATCTTAAGTAAAATTGTTTTTCTCCTTTATCTGTTTCAACTTTAAACAAAAGGAATCCAAACTTCCATTTAATATCAATTATTTTAGTTATTTCATAATAGAAGTAATGTTTTTTTAGTGTCTCCATAATTAATTTTCTTTCTTCTTCTGGAAAAATTGAAATATCTTTAATTATTCCTATTTCTTCTATTTCTCCTGATTCTTTTTGATAAAATACCGAAAGAAAGTTAAATGGGTTAGAAATTGGAAAACAGGATGCAACAAAAACATTTTTATAAAGAATTTTCTCATCTATTAAAAAAAGATTGATTGTATTAAACTCTCCTTGTAAAATTTTTACATTTTTAGGTGTCAAATATTCTTTTATTTTGTTCATCTTATTAATGACTCTTCAATATTTGCAAGTTGTGTTTGCATAACTATAAGATTGTAATATAACCCTTTTCTTTCCATCAATTCATTATGATTACCAATTTCTACTATTTTCCCACCATCTATAACAATAATTTTGTCAGATTCTTTTAAAGTTGATAAGCGATGAGCAATAATTATAGTTGTCCTTTCTTTCCAAAGTAAAGATAATGCATCCTGTATTTTTTTCTCTGACTCTGTATCAACAGATGAAGTTGCTTCATCAAGAATTAAAATAGATGGATTGCATAAAACTGCTCTTGCAATTGTTATTCTTTGTCTTTCCCCTCCAGAAAGTCCTGCTCCTTTCTCTCCAAGTAATGTATCATAACCATTTGGAAGTTTCATAATAAATTCATGAGCATTAGCAATTTTAGCAGAATATATAATTTCTTCAAATGATGCATCAGGTTTTCCATAAGATATATTTTCTGCAATTGTTCCTCTAAAAGTAAATGGTTCTTGTAATACAAGTCCTATATGTTTCCTTAATTCATAAGAAGAAATCTCTCTTATATCTTTTCCATCTATTAAAATTTCACCTTGTTGAACATCATAGAATTTACATAATAAATTCACAATTGTTGTTTTTCCACTTCCGCTTCTTCCAACTATTCCAACAACTTCTCCTGGTTCAATTTTAAAACTCACATTTTTCAAAACAGGTTGATATGGGTCATAACCAAAAGTCACATTTTTAAATTCTATACTTCCTTTAACATGAGAAAGTTTTACACTTTTTTTAGGTTCTTTAACCTGTGGTTCAGTATCAAGAACTTCAAAAATTCTATGGCTTGCTGTAGTAAAATTACTAAACCAAGTAGAAAGTAGTGTCAAATGGGTTAATGGGCTATAAAACATTCCTATATAACTTAAAAAAGCCATAAGTTCACCAAGGGTTAATCTACCTTCAAGAACACTTTTCCCTCCAATATACCAGATAATTAATCCACCTAAACTAAAAAGAAAAGTCATCAGAGGGTTAAAAACAGAAATATTAATATTGACTGTTCTCACTGAATCTTTTAATTTATCAGCATAAAATGTGAATCTTTTGAATTCTTTTTCTTCCTGTGAAAACGCTTTTACTGTTTTTATTCCTGAAAGAACATTATTTAAAAAAGTTGAAATTTTTACTTGACTATCCCAGACCTTAAAATATTTCGGATAGATACCTTGCCAGAATACAAGTGTCCCAATTATAACAAAAGGTATCGGTATCATAACATATAAAGCAAGTAAAGAGTTTATTGAAAAAAGCATAATACCTATCCCAATTAACATAAATATATTCAAGAGAAAACCTTGACCTGCTTGAGTAACAAAACCGTGAAATGCTTCAACATCAGAAGAAAATCTTGTCATTATAGTTCCGACGGAATTTATGTCATAATAGTTTAAAGATAATTCTTCAAGTTTTTTAAACATTCTTTTTCGCAAATTATTTGTAATAAGTGTTCCAACAGAAGCAGATATAGTTCCTACAAGCATATTTATTTGAGCACGAAAAAATTCAGCCCCAACAAGTATAATTACAAGATAGGGAAGCCAATCAATATGTTTTTTAGTAGTCAGGACTTCATCAACAAGTATTTTTGTAATTCTCGGAGGAACTAAACTTAAAGCTACACCTATAATCATTAAGAAAAAGATAATAAAAATCCACCCAATATGTTCTGAAAGAAGAGAAAAAACTCTTATCAATATTGCTCCCTGTTTTAAACAATTTGGACATTGAGATTCTTCGGTTTGTAAAGGAAATCCACATTTTGAACATAAAAGCGGATTAGATTTGTTCAATTCTTCGTTAGAAAAAGGGAGTCCCGATTTTAAATTCTTAATCTGTGTTATAAAACGAGAAAATTTATATCTGTTTGCATTTGTAAATCTGAAAATATCAATAAAGGAACCATCTATCTTAATTTGAAAAAAAGCACTACCAACAGTTTGTCTTATATTAAAATCTTCTATCCTTTTTAAATCAAATGAAAGTTTTTCCTGAAATCCTTTTTCCGGAATAATATAGAGTTTATCAGATGTAACAACTATTCTAATCTTTGCGACATTGCCAAATAAATCCAAGTCAGATTCTGTTTCAAGTTTTATATCTTTTATCTCTTCCATTTTAAAAATGTCTTTTTAATATTATACTTATTATACCAGATATTCTTGAAAAATATAAAAGAGTGTGATAAATTTTAATAACTTTAAATATAACACAAAAATGGAGAAAAATGGAGAAAAGAAATAAATTTTTAAAAAATTTAATATTTGGATTGTTTATCTTTCAATCTTTTATTTTAAATAGTGAGGTCTTTCCATTTTATTCTGAATTAAAAATATTTGGACAGGATTTTTTTGAAAATTATAATTCTTCTTTAAAAACATACCAACTTCCTTTGAGTGATGATTATATTATAGGACCACAGGATACAATTATTATTAATGTTTGGGGGTTTTTTGAACAAGAATACCAGAAGGAAGTAGAAATAGACGGAAGCATTTTTATCCCTGGAATTGGCAAAATTTATCTTGCTGGTAAATCATTTAAAGAAGTAAAAAAAGTAATTGAAGATAAGTTCTATAAAAAATATAAAAACATTCAGGTCTCAGTTTCTGGAGGGAAAGTTAAAACGATTAACATATATATACTTGGAGAAGTAAAAAAACCAGGTGCATATGAAATTCCACCATTTGTAAATATAATAGATGTCCTTGCGATTGCAGGAGGTCCAAATAAAAATGGTAGTTTAAGAAAAATAGAGATAATTAAAAGTAATAATGAGAGAAAATTTATTGATATTTACCCAATATTAATTGAAGGAGAAAAACCCGAAATTTTGCAATTTCAAACAGGAGATGTCGTTTTTGTTCACCCGTCAGAAAATCTTGTTGGAATAACTGGAGGTGTAAGGAAACCAGCAATATATGAATTAAAAAGTATGAAATTTAAAGAATTGATTGATTTGTCAGGAGGATTTTTGCCAATTGCAGATACTTTCCATATTCAGATTGAGAGAATAGACAAAGAGAAGGGAAAGATCTTAATTGATATAGATGAAAAGGAATTATATAATCTATCTTTAAAAAATTTTGATATAATAAAGGTCCCTTTAATTAGTTCAGAATTATTTTATCAGATTTCAGTAACAGGAGCAGTAAAAACACAAAGAGTTTATGGGTGGAAAGAAGGAATTAAAATAGGCGACATATTGAAAGAAGATGATTTATTACCTTTTGCAGAAAAAGAAAGAGCAGAAATTATACGCATTGAAGATGGTTATAGAAAAATTATTACTTTTTCTCCTAAAAAAATTTTTTCAGGTGATAATGACGAGAATCTAAAACTTTTACCTCAAGATAAAATAGTAATCTATTCAAGAGAAAGACCTGAAAAAAAAGTTACAGTTATTGGAGAAGTTAGGTATCCTGGAGAATATGTAATAGAAGCAGGAGAAAAAATAAGTAATATTATAAAAAGAGCTGGAAATTTTACTTCTTCTGCCTATCCAAAAGGTATTGTTTTTTTGAGAGAGACAGTTAAAAAACAAAAGGAAAAACAAATAGAGAAGTTTGTTAAAGAAAAACGTGAAGTATTGAAAGAAGCATTAAAAACTACTACAAATATAGAAGAAAAACAAGTAATAGAAAGGACATTAATAGCACTTGAGAAACTTGCTGAAGTTGAACCACAGGGAAGAATTGTTATAAAGATGGACAAATTTGAAGAATTTGAAAATTCTATTTATGATATTGCTCTTGAAAATGGAGATATTATTTATATACCAAAAAAACCAGTTTATGTATCTGTAATTGGTGAAGTTAACAATCCAGCAAATGTATTATATGATTCCAATTTAACACTTAATGATTATATTCAAAAAACAGGTGGTTTTACAAAAGATGCTGACAGAAAAAATATTTTTATTGTAAGGGTTGATGGTTCAAGTGATAAAAATTTAGAAAGAATTGAAAGTGGAGATACAATTATCATTCCCTTTGAACCAAAAGGAGAAAAATTGAGATTTATTAAGGACATTATTCAAATTTTTTATCAATTAGCGGTTGGTATAGGAGTTTTGTTAAAATGAATAAAGAAAAAGTAAAAGAGGGGATTTTAAAAGGGAGTGCTCTAAAAAGACATATCATACTTTTAATTTTAACATATATAGCAGTAATAAATCTATCTATTCTATTATATTTAATCTCTCCAAAATATTACAAAGCAACATCTTCAATTTTACAACCGCCAGAATCAGAAACAAGTATTGTCTCTTCGCAAGCAACAAAATTTTCAAAAGAGCCGCTTTCACTCATAAGAACAAATACAGAACTTTTTTTCTCTATCCTTAATAGTAGAAGGATGAAAGATGATATAATTGAAAAATTTAATCTCAAAAAACATTATAATGTGTCAAATAATGATGAGGCAATAGAAATACTTAATAAAAGGACAAAAATTTTCCTATCAAAAGATAAAGTTATTCAAATTGATATTATTGATAGAGATCCAAAAATTGCAGCAGGAATAGCCAATTTTTATACTGAAAACCTTGATTTTTTAATAAAAGAGTTAGCAATCACTACTGCAAAACAAAATAGAATATTTATTGAAAAAAGATTAAAGGAAACAACTGAACTTATAGAAAGTTTAGAAAAACGACTTTCGGAAATACAGAATACAAATAAACTTGTTGTAGACCAAGATCTTTCACAAATATCCCAAACTGGCGGTAAACTTATGGAACAATTGATAAACAAACAACTTGAACTTGAAAGGGAAAAACAGATTTTAGATGAGAAAGACCCTAAAATTATAATGTTAAAAAATGAAATAAAAGAAATACAAACTTCTCTTACAAAATTACTTGCTTCACAGGACGAATTGACAAGAATTTTAAGAGAGTTAAAAGTCCAGGAAACACTTTATAATTTTCTAACTTCAAAGATGGAAGAAGCAAAAATTGAAGAAACAAGAGACACTCCAGTTGTTCAGATTTTAGATAAAGCAAAAATTCCTTACAAAGTATATAAACCAGATATAAAATTTATACTTGTTTTAGTTAGCAGTATTGTAGGAGGGATTGGATTTATTACAATATTTTTTGATATTCTGAGATTTTTAGGGAGTATATAAACTAAATGGAAATGTTTCTTAAAACATTTTTTACAATTTTTGTTGCAATGAATGTTATTGGGATTCTACCTGTTTTTTTTGTTCTTACAGAAGGTTTGTCTAATAAAGAAAAAAATAAAAATATTATTGAGGGGTTATCTACTGCTTTTTTTATAACTTTTATTTTCATTTTTTTAGGAAATTGGTTATTCAAAACTCTTGGTATTGAAACTGGGGATTTTATGATTGCTTGCGGAATAGTTCTTCTTGTTTTATCAATAATGATGCTAACAGAAAACTATTATCCAAAAGAAGTAAAAAAACAAAAAATTGCAATTGTTCCTCTTGGAACTCCTCTACTTGCAGGTCCTGGTCTTTTAACAACTACAATTATGATGAGTAGTTTATATGGATATCCTTTGACTGTAATTTCTCTTTTAATAGCTTCTATTATAAGCGGTTTAATCCTTTTTATGGGTGCAAAAATATATAAAATAATTGGAGAAGAAGGAATTAAAGGAATGTCAAAAATTGCAAGTTTATTTCTCGCTGGTATTGGAGTAATGATTGTTAGAAAAGGAATTGATTTTTTTAAATAAGAGGAATATCTATGAAAAAAAGAATTTGTGCATATTATGATTATAGAGGAAGGGTTTTTGTTCAAGAAGAACCTATACCTGAATTGAAAGAAGGAGAAGTTCTCGTTAAAGTTAATGCAAGTTTAATAAGTCCAGGGACAGAAGTTGGTGGAATAAAAAAATTGAGGGAATCTCCAGCACCTTCAGAATTTAAAAGACCCTTTGGTTATTCAATCTCTGGAGAAATTGTTGATATTGGTAAAAACTGTAAATCATTAAAAATTGGTCAAAGAGTTGTTTGTATGGGAACAGGATATGCTTTACACACAGATTATGCTTGTGTCCCACAGAATTTATGTGTAGAACTTCCAAAAGGAGTTGATTTTGAAGAAGGAAGTTTTATTCATCTTGCAACAACCGCACTTTGGGCTGTTAGAAGAGGAAAATTGGAGATAGGAGAGAATGTTGTAGTTATTGGACTTGGGATTATTGGTCAGATAGTAAGTCAATTATCAAAAATTTCTGGTTGTCATGTAATTGGATGGGATAAATATGATTTGAGATTGGAAATAGCAAAAGAAAATGGAATTGATAGGGTAGTTAATAGTGAAAAAGAAGATGCTGTAAAAGAAACAATTGAATTTTCAAGAAACTATGGAATAGATACAGGATTTATCTGTTTTGGAGGAGAAGCAACTGAAACAATAAAATTATTAATTAAAACTATGAAGACAGCCCCTGATACCCATAAAATGGGGAAAATTGTTATTGTTGGAGGAGCATCTTTAAATTTAGATTTTCCTGTGTTTTTAGGTAATATTAACATTTATTCATCTTCAAGAACAGGACCTGGATATCATGATGTTGAATGGGAATATGGAAAAGATTATCCTCCTGTTTTTGTTCAATGGAATACAAAAAGGAATATGGAAGAGATTTTAATTCTTCTAAAAGAGAAAAAATTAAATGTTAAATCGCTAATCACTGATAGATTTTCTTTAACTGAAATTTCACAAAGTGTTGAAAAAATTATAAATTATCCGGATAAAACCTTAGGAGTTATATTGAAACCTTGAAAAGGAGGAAAATATGAGATTTCAAAATGGAAAACTTAGTGAAACAGAAATTAAAAAACTTGAAAATTTGAGAAAAGAATGCATAAGAGATATTTTGACTATGACAACAATTGCAAATTCAGGCCATCCAGGTGGTTCTATTTCGTCTCTTGATATTTATCTTATTGTTTTTTCTTATGCCAATATTTCTCCATTAAAAATAGAGGACCCTGAAAGAGATAAAATTATTATAAGTCATGGACATACATCTCCTGGTGTATATTCAGTTTTGGGACGGCTTGGTTTTTTTGATATTGATATGGCAATCAGTACTTTTAGAAAAACAGGAAGCATTTTTGAAGGTCATATAGTTAGAAAAGTACCAGGAGTTGAATGGGGGACTGGTAATCTTGGACAAGGACTTTCTGCAGGATGTGGTTTTGCCCTTGCAGATAAACTCCATAACAGAAATTCTTATACATTTGTATTAATGAGTGATGGTGAACAAACAAAAGGTCAAGTAGGTGAAGGTAGAAGGTTTGCAATTAAATATAAATTAAATAGATTGAAGGTTATAATTGACTATAATAAAGTTCAAATCAGTGGTAAAACCGATGATATTATGCCCTGTAGAATTAAAGAAAATTATCTCTCTGATGGATGGGAAGTTATTGAATGTGATGGACATAATTATCAGGAACTTTATACCAGTATTAGAAAGTCAATTTTAATAGATAAACCTGTATGTATAATTGCTCATACAATTATGGGTAAAGGTATTTCATTTATGGAAAATGAATATAAGTATCATGGAAAACCTTTGACAGAACAGGAGTATTTAAAAGCAGTTGAAGAGATAGGTCTTGAACCAGTCCTTGAAAAATATAAAAAGTTGAGAGAGAAAGAATGGAATTACCAGGAAAGAAAATTTTACTTTTTACCTAAAATAAATTCAGGTAAACCAATCGTTTATAATAAAGAAGAAAAAATAGACAATAGGACTGCTTATGGAAAGGCATTACTTGATATAGCGAAGGCAAATAGAAATAATAAAGAATATCCTGTAGTTGTTTTTGATTGTGACCTTGCATCAAGTGTAAAAACTGATTTTTTTGAAAAGGAATTTCCTGAAAGATTTTTTCAGGTTGGAGTTCAGGAACATAATGCTGCAACAATAAGTGGAGCAATTTCAATAGATAAATTTATAACTTTCTTTTCTGATTTTGGAGTTTTTGGTGTTGATGAAACATTTAATCAACAGCGTCTTAATGACCAGAATTTTACTAATTTAAAACTTGTCTGTACACATCTTGGACTTGATGTTGGAGAGGACGGAAAAACACATCAGTGTATTGATTATATTGGAGTTTTGAGAAATCTTTTTGGATTTAAAATTATAATTCCAGCCGACCCTAATCAGACCGATAGAGTTATAAGGTATATTGCAGACAAGCCTGGTAACTGGTTTGTAGGAATGGGAAGGTCAAAAATTCCTATAATATTAAAGGAAAATGACGAGGTCTTTTTTGATGAGAATTATAAATTTGAGTATGGGAAAGCAGATGTAATTAGAGAAGGGAAAGATGGATATATTTTAACTTATGGTTCTATGGTTTATAGAGCTATAAGAGTTTATGAAGAATTGAAAAAAGAAGGTTTTGCTATTGGTGTAATGAATTTCAGTTGCCCAGCAGTTATAGATGAAGAAAAAATAAAAATTGCTATAGATACAGGACTCTTAATAACTTATGAAGACCACCACATAGATACAGGACTTGGAGCAACAGTTGCTCTCTATCTTGCTGAAAGAGGAATAAAAGTTAAGTTTTTAAGATTTGGAATAAAAAATTATGGTGCTTCAGGAAATCCAGATCAATTATTTAAAAAAGAAGGACTTTTACCTGAGGATATTATTTATATGATTAAAAGTATTCTGAGAAGAAGGAGGATAATATGAAGTATGAAATAATTGGTGGGAATCTTCAATTTGTTAAAATAAATATCGTTCCAGGAGAAGAGATTTACGCTGAAGCAGGAAAGATGATGTTTAAAAGCGATAATGTTATAATGGAGACAAAAATAGAAGGTCAGACACCAAAAGATTTTTTTAAAAATGTTTTAACAAGGACACTTGCAGGTGAATCAATTTTTATGACACATTATAAAGTTTTTGATAAAGAAGGATATGTTGCTTTTGCAGGAGATTTTCCTGGGAAAATTCAGGTAATTGAATTAAAACCAGGGATTTCATTTATTGCTCAGAGGGACGCTTTTATATGTGCTCAAACTTCTGTTAAATTTGGAATCTTATTTCAAAAAAAAGTTGGACCTGCATTTTTTGGTGGAGAAGGTTTTATTCTTGAAAAATTTACAGGGCCTGGGATTGTTTTTATACATGCTGGTGGAGATTTTTTTGAGATTGACTTGAAAATAAATGAAAAAATTTGTGTTGATACCGGCTGTATAGTTGGTTTTGAAGAGAGTGTTGATTATGATGTTGAATTTGTTCACGATATAAAAACTGCAATTTTTGGGGGAGAAGGTTTATTTCTTGCAACTTTAAAAGGTCCAGGGAAAATAATTTTACAAAGTTTAACATTGGCAAGATTAAGGAGAGAACTTGGAACTTTTAGAATAAAAAGAGATGGTGATGAAAAATTTGGACTTGGTGGTCTTTTAGGTAGTATTTTTGGAAGTGAGGACTGATTTATAAATTCTTGAGTTTAAAAATAATATAAAAACTTATGAGTGTTTAATTTTTGACGTTGTTTTTATTAAATTATATAATTTTTCTATGGAAAAAAAAGTTATAAAAAGGGAAGATGTTGAATATTTAAGTAAACTGGCGAGAATTGAATTAAATGAACAAGAGAAAAATAAATTTGAAAAAGAACTTGAAAAAATTCTTGAATATGTTTCAAAATTAAATGAAGTTAACACAGAAAATGTTATACCTACTTATCATGTCCTTCCTTTAAAAAATGTATTTAGAGAGGATATACAAGGCGAATCTATGCCAAAACTGGAAATTCTTAAAAATGCTCCCGATAGAGACGAAAATTTTTTCAAGGTCCCAAGGATAATATAAATGGAAAAAAAATACCTTCCTTTTGAAAAACCAATAGAAGAAATTGAGAAAAAAATAGAAGAAATTGAAAAAGATAAGTTTAAAAATTTAGTAGAGAAGAATACTGAAATTCTAAAATTAAGGCAATTATTAAAGGATAAGAAAAAGGAAATTTATTCTAACTTAACTCCTTTTCAAATTGTTCAGGTTGCAAGACATCCTAATAGACCACATACCCTTGACTACTTAAATAATATTTTTGATGAATATATTGAATTACACGGAGATAGAGTTTTTAAAGATGACCCTTCTATAGTAAGTGGTTTTGGTAAATTTTGTGGTATAACAGTTGCTTTTGTTGGACATCAAAAAGGAAGGGATACAAAAGAAAATATTGAGAGAAAATTTGGTATGGCACATCCAGAAGGATATAGAAAAGCATTAAGAATTATGAAACTTGCTGAAAAATTTACAATTCCTGTTATTATTTTTATTGATACTCCAGGAGCAAATCCTGATATAGAAGCAGAAGAAAGAGGTCAAGCACTATCTATAGCATCAAATATTTACGAAATGTCTCTTTTAAAAATACCAATTTTGTGTATAATAATAGGTGAAGGTGGAAGTGGAGGTGCACTTGGTATTGGAGTTGGTGATAGGATTCTTATGCAGGAGTTCTCAATATATTCTGTAATTTCACCAGAAGGATGTGCTTCAATACTATGGAAATCGCAGGATGGAGTAGAAGAAGCAGCAAAAGCATTAAAGTTGACAGCAAAAGATTTATTTGCACTTGGAGTAATAGATGAAATAATACCTGAACCACCAGGAGGAGCACATAGTGATTGGGAAGCAACTTTCAAGTTGACAAAAGAAGTAATAGAGAAAAATTTGAAAGAGATAAAAACGATAAATGTTGAGGAACTTGTAGAAATAAGGTATAAAAAATATAGAAAAATAGGTGTCTTTTTAGAAGGAGAAGAAAGTGAATAAAATTAAACTTGCTTTACCAAAGGGGTCTTTACAGGAAACGACATTATCAATTTTTAAAAATGCTGGGTTTGAAATATATTCAAATTCAAGGAGTTATTATCTTTCAATAGATGATCCAGAAATTGAGTGTGTATTATTAAGAACTCAGGAAATTCCGAGATATGTTGAACTTGGTGCTTTTGATGCTGGAATTGCTGGTAAGGACTGGATAATTGAAAATAATTCAAAAGTTATTGAAGTTTGTGAACTAACCTATTCAAAATTAGGTTTTAGACCTGTTAAAATTGTTCTTGCAGTTCCTGAGAAATCAGATATTAAAAGTGTAAAAGACCTTGAAAACAAAATCATTGCTACAGAACTGGTAAATTTAACTAAAAGATATTTAATAAAAAATAAAGTAAAAGCAAAAGTAGAATTTTCTTATGGTGCAACTGAAATTAAAGCAGGAAAACTTGTTGATGCTATTGTAGAAATTACTGAAACAGGAACAACATTATATTCTCACAACTTAAAAATAATTGATGTTATTATGGAATCAACCCCAAGATTAATAGTGAATAAAGTTTCATGGAAGGATAAATGGAAAAGAGAAAAGATAGAAAATATTGCATTATTATTAAAAGGTGCTTTACAGGCAGAGAACAAAGTTGGTCTAAAAATGAATGTTGAAAAAAGAAATCTGGAAAGGATTTTAAAAATTCTTCCAGCAATGAAAAAACCAACAATATCAACTTTAACTGAAAAAAATTGGTATGCTGTTGAGACAATAATTGATAAAAATAAAGCAAAAGAATTAATACCGAAATTAAAAAAACTTGGTGCTCAAGGAATTGTAGAGTATCCATTAAATAAAGTTGTATGAAAGGAGGAAGTATGCCGTGTGGAAGGAAAAGGAAAATAAAAAAGGTTAAAAGGCATAAGTATAAAAAAAGAAGAAAAGCAATGAGACATAAGAAGAGAAAATGATAAATAAAAAACATTTAATTTTAATAGGATTAGTTATAGTTCTTACAGGATGTGTAACTCCTAATTTGAAAAAAGATATTGCATTAAAAATATATCTTTCAGGACTTCTTTATGAAGATGAAAAAGATAATTTATCTGCAATTAAAGAGTTTGAACAGACAATAAAAAAAGGAGGTCCTGACCCATATATTTACATAAAAATTGGTAATTTATATCTAAAAGAAAATAATTACAAAAAAGCCAAAGAAAGTTTTCAAAAGGCATATAATCTTGATAGAAATCTTTCTGAACCTTATTTTGGTCTTGGAATTGTTAATTTACTTGAGAAAAAATATACTAAAGCAGCAAATTATATTGAAAAAGGATTGAATATTGCTCCTGATAAAAGTTCATTCAGATTAATTTTATCTGATATTTACACTAAATTAAACAATTATCAAATGGCTGAAAAACATTATAAAATTCTTATTGAAGAATATCCAGAAAATTATCTTTTAAAGTATAATCTTGCTAAAGTTTATGAAGCACACAAAAAAAATAAAGAAGCTGAAAATTTATATTTAGAGATATTAAAAGACCGTCCTAATTTCTGGGAAGGATATCTATCTCTTGGCATTTTGTATCAAAAAGAAAATAAAATAGAACAGGCAAAAGAATATATTGAAAAGAGTTTGCAGATTAACCCTCTCAATAAACTTGCTTATTCTTTACTTGCAGTTATATATTACAATGAAAAAAATGATGAAAAAACAAAAGAGATATTATTGAAAGGAATTGAAAGAGGGTTGAAAGAAAAGGAATTTTATGATTTTCTTGGTTCAATTTATATGAGTGAACAAAACTATGAAATTGCAGAAACATATTTTGTTGAAAGTATAAAAATTGCAGATTCGTCTGATACGAGATTAAAATTAGG
>JAMWCJ010000138.1 GCA_023818645.1 Candidatus Omnitrophota bacterium
AGTAAAATAGTAAAAATCTTAATAGCGGTTTTTGCAGTTTGCTTGATAGCACCTGCATTTTCCGCTGTTGAGAATGTGAAAGTTGGTGGAGATATTGCTGTTTGGGGTGTTTTAAGAGGCGAATTTGTAGCCTATAATAAACTTTATACAGGATTCAGTCAGGCAAGAGTTTATGTTTCAGCAGATTTAAGTGAAAATGTCCAGACGATGGTCAGATTGATTAATGAAAGAGTTTGGGATTCAACTAAAGATAATCTGAAGACAGGAATTTCTCTTGATCTTGCTTATATTAAAGTTTCTGATCTCCTTGCTCCTGGACTTTCAATAACACTTGGAAGACAGGAAATTGAACTTGGTGAAGGACTTGTTGTTGGAAGTAGATATCATAAAGATCTTACAAATTATCCTGGTCTTTCGGCTTTAACTGACCTTGGACTTCAGAAAGCATTTGATGCAGTGAGAATTGACTATGGAGCAGAAGGTTTACCAATCCAGTTAACTGCTTTTTATTCACAAATAAAAGAATCGGGTAATAATCCTGATGAAAAACTTTTTGGAGTAGATCTTGGAGTTGGAGTTGCTGACCTTGCAAAAGTTGATTTGTACTATGTGGGGAATATTGAAAAAAGAGAAGGTAACGTAGATGACATTTATACTTTTGGATTGAGAACTGTAATTGGAGTTCCTGCAGTCAGTGGTCTTTCATTAAAAGCAGAATATGCAAAACAGTTTAAGGATTCAAAAGGATGGGCTTTACTTGCGGGAATTAAATACGAGTCAGAAACAAATTTGAAACCATGGGTAAAACTTAACTATGCAAGATTTTCAGATGAATGGACAGATATTTATCCATCAAATATTGCTTCAAGAGTTGGTCCTACCTTATATGCATCAGGAAATGCATTAAATAATTCCACATTAAGAAATCTCAATACAGTCAATCTTGGAGTTGGAATTTCTCCTGCTGAAAAATGGGCTGTTTCTCTTGACACATACTGGGTTGACCGAATTGGAGCGAATAATACTTTAGGATATGATGTCAATCTTGGAATTGAGTACAAACATACTGAAGATTTAACATTTGGATTGACTGGTGGAAAGGTTTTTGCTGGAGACCTTGATAAAAAACCATGGCAAATCCTTTCCTATGCTAAAATTGCATTCTAAGTTGATTCAGAAACTCAAACCCCGGCTATTTTTTGATAGCCGGGGTTTTTTATTTTATGGTAAAATTTATTCTAAATGGAAAGAATAAAAGAAAAGTTAAAAAATATTTTACTTAAAAAAGCAGTTTTTTTAAAAGAAGTAGTTTTATCAAGCGGGAAAAAAAGTAATTTCTATATTGATTGTAGAATTGTCACTTTGTCTCCTGAAGGTCTTTATCTTGTAAGTAAAATAATTTTTGAGATGATAAAGAATGAGAATATAGATGCAATTGGAGGACTTACTCTTGGAGCAGATCCAATAGTAAGTGGTGTATGTTTAATAAGTTATATTGAGAAAAACCCAATTAATGGTTTTATTGTAAGAAATGTTAAAAAAGAGCATGGATTAGAAAAAATTATTGAGGGTAATTTAAAAGAAAATTGGAATGTTGTAATAGTTGATGACGTTGCTACAACTGGTTCATCTATCCTGAAAGCAATTGAGGTTGTTGAGAATTATAAATGTAAAGTAAAAAAAGTTATATGTATTGTTGATAGAGAAGAGGGAGCAAAAGAAGAAATTGAAAAAAAAGGTTATAAACTTGAAACAATATTTAAAAAGAGCGATTTAATTTCTCTATAAATGGACTGGAACCTGATAGATAAAATAATAAAAGATGCATTAAAAGAAGATATAGAAACTGGTGATATAACAACAGATGGAATTTTTCCTAATAATTTTTTTGTTTCATCTGTTTTAATCTGTAAAAGTGGTGGTGTAATATGCGGTCTTGAAATTTTTAAAAGGACATTTCTTTTACTTTCTCCTTCTTTTAAATTTTATTTTAAATATAAAGATGGTGACTATGTAAAGAAAAATACTATAATTGGAGAGATTGAAGGACCAGTAAAAGAATTACTTAAAGGAGAAAGAACATCTTTGAATTTTTTACAACGATTATCAGGAATTGCAACTGAAACAAGAAGATTGGTTAAAGAAAGTGGAAAAATTAAAATATATGATACAAGAAAGACAACACCAAATTTAAGAACCCTTGAAAAATATGCAGTAAAAACTGGTGGAGGAGAAAATCATAGGTTTGGACTTTTTGATATGGTTTTAATTAAGGACAACCATATAAAAGCACTTATTGAAAAAGAAAACCTTGACAAATTAACTGCAATAAAAATGGCGATAAAAAAAGTAAAACAATATACAAAAGGGAACTACAAAATTGAAATAGAAGTTGAAAATTTCAAAGAAGCAACTATTGCTTATGAACAAGGAGTTGATATAATTATGTTTGATAATGCAAAAATAAGTGATATAAAAAGGTTCTGTCAATTTAAAAAAAGAAAAAGAGATTGTGAGATTGAAGTAAGCGGAAATATTGATTTAAAAAAGATAAAAAAATTAAAAAAATTTGATATAGATAGAATTTCAATTGGCTCAATAACTCATTCTCCAAAAGCAGTAGATTTCTCATTAAAAATAAAAAATCTAATAAAAAGCCAAGTATAAAATCAATTTAAGGAAGTTAAATAAACTATTTGAGCAATTGGTTAAATAGTAAAAAGGGAAGAAGATGATATATTTTGATACCCACTGTCATCTTGATTTTGAACAATTTGATAATGATAGGGAAGAAGTTATAAAAAGAGCAAAACAACAAAGTGTTGAGTATATTATAAATGTTGGAACAAACCTTGAAAGTTGTAAAAAAGTCATAGAAATTTCTGAAAAACATAACTTTATATTTTCCTCAATTGGCATTCATCCACTTGATGTATCTGAATATAAAATAGATGATTTAAAAGAGATTGAAAAACTTGTAAAAAATGAAAAAGTCGTTGCAATTGGAGAGACAGGTCTTGACTTTTATTATTCAAAAGAAAATA
>JAMWCJ010000048.1 GCA_023818645.1 Candidatus Omnitrophota bacterium
TAAATTTACCTATTAAAGAATATCTTGAAAAATTTGATTTGATAACATACTGGATATGGAAGTCAGAAGATATAAATAAAATTGAGGGATGTTTTGAAAAATTTTGTGAGATGGTTCCTGAAAAAAGGAAGGCACTCGGTATTTATATGTGGGACTATGGGAATGGTAAAGAGATGCCAATTGATTTATTTAAAAAAGAAGTTGAAATTGGACTTAAATACCTAAATGAAGAAAAAATAGAAGGGATAATATTTTTAGCCAGTTGTATAGTTGATTTAGGGCTTCCAACAGTTGAATGGGTAAAAAAATGGATTACTTCTTTATAGATTGACAATAAAAAAATAATAAATCAAGGAAAGTCCGTTCAAATAAAAATTAGCATATTAAAAACATAAGTAAAAATTAAATTGGAAAAAGGACTTCTATTCAAACCTGATTGAGAAAATGCAAAACAAAGATGGAAGGTGCAGAGAAAAGTTTTAAGTTTGACCTTCCAATTAAAATAAAAGTAAAATAAACAATAAGCGCCTGTAGCTCAGTTTGGATAGAGCGGTGGACTTCGAATCCAAGGGTCGCCAGTTCAAATCTGGCCAGGCGCGCAAAAAAGGAGAATATTGTGGAAAAATTTATTGCTTCTTTACTTTCTCTATTTATTACACTTGACCCTATTGGAACAATTCCTTTTTATATTAGTTTCACAGGAAAGTTGACAAAGGAAAAAATAAATAGAATACTTTTTACCTCAATCTTTATTTGTTTTATAATCAGCCTTTTATTTCTCTATTTTGGCGAGTTTCTTTTTAAATATTTAAAAATTTCATTTAGTGATTTTCTAATAGCAAGTGGTATAATTTTGTTAATTTTTTCTATTACAGAATTTATAGGAGCAACCCAGTTTGAAAGAGAGGAAGAAGATATCGCAATAGTTCCTCTTGCGATTCCTCTTTTAGCAGGGCCGGCTTTTTTGACAACTATATTAATTTCAAAAAAATTCTATGGAACAGAAATAACTCTATTATGTATATTTTTAAATATGATTTTTGCTTACATTATTCTTTTCTATGCTCAAAAAATTTCAAATGCGATAGGTAAAATAGGAATAAAAGGACTTATTAAAATTTTAACACTTTTCCTTGCTGCTCTTGGAGTGAAATTTATAAGGCAGGGTATTGAACAGATTGTTAAATAATAAATGGAGAAAATAATGGAAATTTTAGAAAATTTTGAAATTGAGATAAAGAAAGATGTTTTGTTTGAAAGATTGAAAATTGTAAAAGGGAGTGAAGATGAAAAAGAGTTTTTAAAATTACTTGAAAAATCTGCTGAAATAGGAAGACCAAAAGCAATCTATCTTGAAGGTTTTATAGAACAGAAAGGAGAAGATTTTGTAATAATAAATGAAGTTAAATTTACAAGTTCAATTTTAAGAAAAAATCTTGAAAAAGTTGAAAAGGTTTTTGTTTTTATTACAACCTGTGGGAAAGAACTTGATATCATCAGTTTTAAAGAGGATTTTTTAAAAGATTATTGGTGGGAGACAATTAAAGGTTATTTTTTAGAAATAGCAAGAAAAAATCTCTTTGAATATTTAAAAGAAAAGTATTTTTTAAAAAGAGTGATTAGTATGAGCCCAGGAGCAAGTGAAAGATTTGTCTGGCCTATTGAACAGCAGAAAGAACTATTCAGTTTATTTGGAGATGTTGAAAGTTTAATAGGGGTAAGGTTAACAAGTTCTTTCCTAATGATTCCAAATAAATCTGTTTCTGGTTTTGTATTCTCAGGAGAAAAAGATTATAGAAGTTGTAAAATTTGTAGAAGAAAGAATTGTCCAGGAAGGAGTGCTGAATTTGATGAAAAATTGTGGCAGTTATATCAAAAAAGAGGAGGTTAGATGACCGAAAAAAAGAGTTATCAGGAAAGATTGAATAGGTACATTACAGCAATGAGAAATGAAATACCTGATTGTATCCCAATAAGACCATTTGTTGCTGAATTTACTGCAAAATATGCTGGCTATACCTGTCAGGAAGTAACCCATGATTATAAAAAAGCATTTGAAGCAGTTATAAAATGTGCAAAAGATTTTGACTGGGATGCTATGGTTCCAAATATGGTATATGTGTGGACAGGACTAACTCAGGCACTTGGTTTAAAATATTATGCAACACCTGGAATAGAAATTCCGCCTGATATAGGATTTCAGTATTTAGAACCAGAAGAAGAAAATGCTTTTATGAAACCTGATGAATATGACCAATTAATAGATGACCCAACATATTTTCTTTATAATACATGGCTTCCGAGAATTTCAACTGAAATAAAGGATAAAAATCCTTATAGAGCAAAACTTGCACTTGTAAAAGGAAGTATGGCTATGCTTCAATATTTTAATGACCTTGGTAATCAAGTAAAGAGAATGAAAGAAGAGGTTGGTATGCCATCTGCAATATGTGGAATTTTAAAAGCACCTCTTGATATAATTGCTGATAAGTTAAGAGGATATATTGGACTTATTATGGATTTACATACTCAACCAGAAAAAGTTTTAAAAGCATGTGAGGTTCTTGCTCCACATTTAGCAAAAGTGGCAGAGATGACTTCAGATCCAGAGAAAAAATTACCTGTTGGTTTCTGGATGCATAGAGGCTGTGTACCTTTTATAAATATGGAACAATTTAAATCTATTTACTGGCCAACCTTAAAACCAATTATAGAAGAATTATGGAAAAACGGAATACAAACACTTTTTTATGCAGAAGGGAACTGGGATGCACATCTTGATTCTTTTTTGGAACTACCTGAAAGAAGCATAATATACCATGTAGATAGAGGAGATATTTTTTATGTTTATAAAAAAATTGGAGAAAAATTTTGTATAAGTGGTGGCCTTCCGAATATATTACTTGCTGTTGGTTCAGAAAAAGAAGTTAAGGAATATTGTAAGAAAATAATTGATAATGTTGGAAAAAATGGTGGTTATATAATGGATGCCTCTGCAATAATTCAGAATGATGCGAAAATTGAAAATGTTAAAGTTATGACTGAATTTACAAGAGAATATGGTGTTTACTCACAAGGAAGAAGCAGAGTTTATGAAGAAGAAAAGGGAGTTTATAAGGTAGAGAGTAAATTGAAAGAATTAAAAATAAAACCAGGAGTTTGTGTTTCCTGGGAGGAGAAGAAAAAGGAAATACCTGATATAAAAGGAGACGAATATTTATTGAAAAGAGTATGGGAAGAGATTGATTCACTTGGTTATATATTTATCTGGCAAATCCTTCTTTCTTTTTAAATTTCAGGGTCAGACCTTTACAATAAGTATAATCCAGCAATAAGAACTTTAATTTAAGCCACTTTTAAAATATTTCTCCATTATATGCTTCCTGAAATAGTTCAATAGTTGTAGAATTTTCTACTTCATTTGTTTAAAAGAGAAATAGTTTTCATCAGATATGATGTTAAAGGGAAATTATTGTAAGTATAATTTGCATATTGGTTTTGACAATAAACCTTATACTATTTTCTTAATTTCTTATTCTTTTAACTCATAAGCAAGATGATTGGCAACATATGGGTCTAAATAATAAATATAACTTTCAGGAGTCCAATCCTGTTAAAAAATTTGACAAAACTGAAAACTATATTTTAAATAATAAAAAGAGTGAAAAATCAGAAAAAGAAGGATATTCTAAAAGTAACGGAAGGGAGTTTTTTATAGGATGGTGATGAAAAAAATAGGTAAAATTTTATTATGCTTTTTTTTCATTTCAAAAATTGTTTTTTGTGGAGAAGCACAAAGGACTACAATAAAACAGATTTTTAATAATCCTGATCTTTTTGATAAAAAGGAAGTTATTGTTGAAGGGACTATATCAGAACTTAAGATGAAAATTTCAAAAGCAGGGAATGCATACACTACTTTTTCACTGATTGATCAGAATTACAACTCAATTAACATTTTCATCTGGGGCCATGAGAAGATAAATAGACAAAGGATAAAAAATGGTGATTATGTTGAAATTAAAGGAATTTTCAATAAGGTAAAGTATGTTGGGAAATATAAGTTTTATAACGAAATTGTAGCAGACGATATTAGGCGAAAAAAATAATTAATACAAATTCAGCCCTCACAAAAAGTTTACAAATATAAGATAAAAAAGATAAAATATAATAGAATGGTGAGTGTAGCTCAGCGGATAGAGCACTGGACTGTGGCTCCAGGTGTCGGGGGTTCAAATCCCCTCACTCACCCTTTTTTGGACAATTGTTAAATTTTACAATTGTATCAAAAGGTGGTTTTAAGGTAAATTGCAGGTTTCGGCCTTTTAGTTCTGCGTTCTGAAGTAAAAAATTTAAAATCTGTCTTTTTTCAATTGTTTCAGAACATTCAAATATCTCCCGGGCTCTTTTAGCCAGATTTAATACTAAACTTGCAGTTATATAAAAACTTTTATCAGCATCTGTGTATTGTCTCATTTTTGCTTCAATCTCTGCCTGTTTTTCTTTATATTCCTTTAACTTATTCTCAAATATCTCTTTTGTTATCACTCCCTCTTCAATCTGTTCATCCGTCAATTTTATATTCTCCAGAATTTCATAGATTGGCTTAAGCAGTTCTTCCTCTTTTACATATGTTTTTCTTCCATGTATTTTTCTAAAATTGGTACAACTATAATAAATATGTCCCTTATGCATTTCCGGTGTGATGGTGCAACCACAATCAGCACATTTTATAAGTCCTCTAAATATAAATGGTTTTGAAAGATACTTGAATGGTTTTTTATGGTATCCAGCCATAACCTCCTGACACTTATCAAACAAGAACTTAGAAATTAATGGTGGATATTTATGAGGATATAATTGATTTTTATACTTCATCATTCCATAATAAAATGGATTGTTCAAAATATGATAAACTCCATTCCTGTGCAATAGTTTTTCCCCTGTTTTCAAACCTAATTCCCTTTTTTTCTTTGGATTTTTTAATCTCTTCAATCACTATTTCAAATTTTTTTCTTCTGTCTTTTATTGAAGATTCATCAAAAGAAAATTCTTTATAAACATTTACCTCTTTCCTTTTTGCATATTCTCTTGCCTTTGCAAGTTGAGCAGGTATTGATTGACCTTCACACATTTGTTCTTCAGTTGAAACTCTGGCTAAAATTATCGCTTTCATCAAAATCCTCCTTTATACTCCTTATGTTTTATTCTCATATCAATTTTCAAAAGTAAGTCAAAAAGACCAATTAAATTATATTTTGCTTCTGTGTCTTTATCAAATTTATAATGCGATGATTCATCATCACTTCCTTCATTACTTTCATTTTTATTTGTATTCTTATGTCTATGTTTTTCTCTCGGTGTTTTTTTTACCTGTGTTTTATGCTTTATATTTTTATTTTGTTTTGTAAGTTGTTTATCTATCCTTCTTGGTCTTCCTCTTTTAGGTGGATTTGTCGGTAATGAATTTAACAGAAATATTCCATCATATGAAAGTTTATCTTTCGTATATTTCTTAAAAATTTCTCCGAAAGGAAGATTTTTTAATTCAGGGTTTTCTTTAAATACTTTATTCCAGATAGGAGAGTCCATAAATATTTCTTGATTTTTCTCTATTTCTTTTATAATCTCTTCCTTTGTTTTCCCTATAATTGGAATTTTTTTGTCGTATATAACCCACTTTAAAAAATCCATTTTAAATTCTTCATTCGCCTTTTTCTTTATCAACTTTTCAATCTTTTTTATATAATGAAGAGAGGGCTGTTCTATTATGCTGTTTTCCCATCTCCAAAAAGTATAAGTAGAAACACCTACTTCCCTTGCAATTTCTTCAATACTCATCCCCAGATATTTCCTCACCTTTTCAAAAATATTTTCTTCTCTCCCTGCTATATTAGCTGTCCTTCTCATATTTTATTCCGCCTTCTATTTTTACCTTCTTTTTAGAATATTATACCTGCTTATAAATTCGTTGTCAAGTGTAAATCTAATAACTTAATTTTTAGCCACCAATTTTTAAAAAAAAGTTCTATAAATCCCTTGATACACAATATTTTTACTGAATTTTTCAAACTTAAATGTAGTATCAATCATAGTATCTTTTATATTATCAAATATATTATTAAAAAAACTTTGAAAAATTTTTTAATAAAAAAATAAATTAAGGTTAAACTTGCTTTAAGAAATGGTATTATAAAAAAACCAGAATTGTTTTAGTTGATGAAGTATCTGCTATACTTGGACGAGGGATTTACTAAAAAGGGCATGTAGACAATAAGAGTTTTGAAAGATAAATATTCCACGACAGTTTTAATGATTGAACAGAATATAATAGACCATAATAAAACGATAAAACTACTAAATATATAGGTGGCAGGTTATATAATAAGAGAGGAGATTTTTTGTTTTAAATGGGACGTATTTAGAGAGGCATCGTGGAATTAAGATTAATAGTGCAAACATTTGGAAAGTCTTAAAAAGTTAAATATGAAACGACCACCTTTAAGTAAGAAATTAAATTAGAAAAATACAATTGACTTTATTAATTATGTTATTTTGAAATTACCTTGATTAAGAAAAGTTGAACGGAAAAAAACTTGATGAAAAATTGAAAGAAAAATTAAATTATGTTAATGTTACTACTGATTGGCAGACATACAAAGAATTGACAAAATAAAAAGTATGTGTAAAAATAAATTTGAAGAAAATGAAAAAGTGTTACCAAGTACCCGATTTGTACGGATAAAATGATGAAATGAAAAATAAACTTTTAAAAATTTGGATATTGGCTACAATTTTAATTTTTTCTTTTTGGGTAAGGGTAGAGGCTATCACTAAAATTATAGTAGAAAAGATACCAATTGGATATATAAAAGAAAATCTACCGTCAGAATTATTGGAAAATATATCGGTAAAGGACACTAAAATTACTATAGCCGTAGAACAATTTTTCAGTAAAGAACCCAAAAACAAAAAAAACCCTTTCTTTTTGGGAGAAATCAATGTAAATATGCCCTATGGAGTTCTTATAGTACCAATTCCAACGCCCATTCCTTTTACTACTCTTCAAATAAAAAATAAAATAATATCATTAGAAGATCCCGAGAAAATAGTCCCTATAATTATAGCAAGGATTCTCAATATAGGAGGAGTAAAAACAAAATTTATGTTTAATTACCACCCTGTTGAAATTAGCGCTTTAGAAAGTCAGACCGATGTTACTATTTTTACACCAGCACAATTTTTACTTGAAAGAACACCTGTTGAAACATCTAATTCTTCTGACAAAACAACCGTCACTCTTAAAGGAGAAATATTATCCTTTTTTGTTGAAACTGAAGTTTCTTCAAAATTGCCAACACTTTTTACTGGTTTTAGAGTTCCACTACCAACTGTAGAAAAGACAAAAGCACAATGTAGCATTGGACTAAGATTAGAAGACAACGAAGGTAATATAGTATGGTCAAGAACATATAGTTATAATAGCAAAATAGTAAATCCTTCATATATACTAACCAGAACTATAAATGAATTCATAAAAGACCCTACTTTTTGGAAAACACTAAATACTTTGAATTCTGGGGAAGAAAAATATGAAGAAATACTACAACAAAAATTGGAAGCAACGACTGCCAAAAAAGGAAAAAAGAGAGTTGTTGTTTTCCCTTTTATAGATATTTCTGGTCGTCCATCTTTACAATCAGTTTACTATACCCAAATAAAAAGGATTTTAGAAGAAAATGGCTATGAAGTTATAGGTGAAGAAGAAATAGATAATTTTTTGAGAAAAGAGGTTGACCCTTTCTTTATACCTGAAAAAGAAGTGATAAAAAAGTTAAGGGAAATTGTTGATGCTGATTTTGCAGTTGTTTGTGAAATACAAAAAGTAAAAGATTTAACAACTACACGCCGAACAGGAGGACTTATAGGCACTATGGTTGGACTGAAAAAAGAGGTTACCGTAGGAGAAGAGTGGCTTATAGGGGGAGGGGTTATAAACTTTTCTGACCTTGATAGTTCACTTAATCGTACGTATATAAAGTTGCAACATTATTATGATTCTGTTCAATTATCTTACGAGAAAGAAGACTTATTATCTTACTTTTTTCTCGGGGTTTTGTTATATATGTCTGAAAATTGATTGAATAAAGAGGTGGAAATGAAAACCATGAGACAATTGATATACTTGACAATTTTTTCATACTTGGCAATCACTCTTTTAGAAGTTTCTTCTGACAATTTAGGGAAAAGAAGATTAACCAATCATCCGATGGAAGATGTTTTTCCTATATGGTCACCCGATGGGAAAAATATTCTTTTCGCTCGTGGAGTAGGTATAGCTTTTACTAGCCGAAAATATCTTGAAATACACAAATTTAGGTCTTACATTTTCATCATGAATGTAGAAGGTTCAAATTTAACAAGACTTAGTGACTTAAATGGACATGATTTTCAATACACTTTTTCTCCGGATGGACAAAAAGTAGTTTTCACACGGTATCGCGAAGGTTATATTAAGACCAGCATATTCCAACTCCCTTTTGAAGAAAAAAGGCATTTTGTTAACATAATGTATTCAAATGTTTATATAATGGATATTGATGGAAAGAATTTAAAAAATTTAACTAATAATACAAAAGAAAATTCTTACGCAGAAGAACCAAGTTTTTCACCAGATGGTTCTAAAATTGCTTTTAGCAAATGGGATGAAGGAATATGGATAATCAGCCCAGACGGTTCTGAGGAAAAGCAACTTGTTAAAAATTATGCTCGTTCACCTAAGTGGTCCCCTGACGGAAAAAAGATTGCCTTCAGAACAGATAAAGGAATATGCATAGTAGAAGCGGATGGGAAAAATTTTATAAAACTAATAGATGATGAATTAAATGCTAAGGATCATACTTTTTCACCAGATGGAAACAAAATTGCATTTGCAGGGCTTTATAACCATAATGGAAGGACTAACTATGAAATCTTCGTGATTGATGTTAATGGTTCAAATCTTAAAAAATTGACAAATATGGAGACTTTTTGTTCTAATCCAATATGGTCACCTGATGGAAGAAAGATTGTATTTGAAAGTTATGCTGGTGGAGGGAAAATTTATATTATGAACAGTGATGGGACAGGTTTAAAAAGAGTCACAGATAGCAAAGGGAGAGAAAAATCTCCATCTTTTTCTCCAAACGGAGAAGAGATTACTTTTTCTTCTCTTGAAAGTGGAAACTGGGAAATTTATGTTGTAAATATCAAGGACTTTTAAGGGTTAATTCTTTTATCCATTTATCAATATTTTCAATACGTTTGTCAATATTAGGATGGGATGCAAGTAGTTCTACCAGTATTGTCCTTTTAGGTTCTTCTTTTTTAAGTTTATTTAGTAAAGTAATAGCTGCTTTAGGATTATAGCCGGCTTTATGCATATATATACAGCCATATTTATCTGCTTCTGTTTCTAGTTCTTTATTAAATTTTTGAAAAGAGATAACGCCTCCTAATCCTACTATCTCACCTACAACAATACTTGCAATCTGAGCTAACTGCTGTCCACTATAACTATAAGGAGAAGCACTAGCAGAAACAGCAGAAGCTACCGCTGCTCCAAGAACAGCACCAAGCAGATTAATCACTATTTCTGTACTTTCTTGTCGCTTAATTGCTTTTTCTGGATGTCTTTTCTCTAAGTGGATAATCTCATGTGCCAAAATAAAAGCCAATTCATCATCGTCGCAAGTTTCAAGTAAACCAGTACTTATAAAAATACGATTTGACCCATCTCCAAGAGCGAAGGCAGCTAAATCAGGTGTAGGCAAAATAAGGAATTCATAGTCTATATCCTGATAGTCAGAAACAACTGCTATACGCACTCCAATCTCATTAAGACGAACAATTTGCGATACCACATCAAAGACAACTTTTTCTTTCTCATCTTTGAGTTGTGTATCGGAAAGTGTTTGTTCATTAGTGGATAGTTCGCTTGTTAAAGATTGAGCCGTAAACCCATTTTCTAAAAATGTAACTAAAAAGATAAAAGATAAAAGCCCAAAGCAATAATTTGAAAATTTCAAAATTTTCATTTTTTCATCTTTATATTTTGCTTTAAAAAATGTAAATATTTACTTAACCCCGTTTATATTTAATTTATAATTTTTTCACTTCACTGTCAAATTTACGCAAGGGTTTTGAAATCACTTATTTATCTCTTTGTTCTATTTTTTATTCAAATTTTATATCATCAACATAAATTATGCATCCTTTTGGATTTTGAGATCTATTCGTAACCCAACAGAATCCACCAATAACATTACTTAGGTTTTCTTTCTTTAAGTCTATGGAATACTTTTTCCAATCTTTAGTTAAATTTACAATCCCTGTAGTCAAAGGACCAAAAGAATCTTGATAAGGAAATTTTGGATTGTGATACGGAGATTTGTTAATTCCGCCTACTTTAAATTCTGCCTTTTCATTTCCTTTTTCACCCCTCGCCCAAAAGGTTAGTTTAGATGCTCCTGAAATAGTATATCCAGGATACTCACCCCAATTGTTAATCGGATACTGCCAGTAAATTCCTGCCCAACTATCAAAAGTAGTAGGAGAATATATAATCTTAATGCATGTTTTCCCTGAATGAGGGAATTCTTTACAATCTCGCTCTATATTTAAACTTTCTAAATCTCCCATCCATCCTGTAGGTTCAAAATGGTTTTCTTCAGAACCTGCTTCATCATATACCATCACAGGGGCTTTAATTGGCACCTTATTTATTTGCCTTGCAGGTCTATTTATCCCTTTTCTAATCTCCTGAGGAAAAAGTTCATAAAACATAAATTTTAATGAGCCATCTGAGTTGAAAATTCCCCAATGAGCCCCAGTTTCTCCTTCAAATTTATTTTTCCATTCTTCGTCAAAAACTTCAAAATAAAAATAAGGTATTTTATTTTCTTCTGCTAACTTTGTAAATCTTTCAAAAAATATTTTTTGATTTTCTGGACTTGGAACTGCTTTTCCAATAATTTCTCCAGCAGTTGGCCATCCTGTTTCTCCAATAATTATTTTTTTATCAGGAAACTTTGCTTTAATTTCCTCATATCTTTTAATGACATATTCAGGTGCCTCTTTGATTGAAACTCCTTCCCAGTAAGGATGGATATGAACTAAAAGGAAATCAGTATTTTTTACAATATTTGTATTATTTAACAAAACACTCCATGTTTCAGCAGTCCCAACATCTATCTTAGTAGCATCTTTTACTTTCTTAATGTAATTAGATAATTCCTCTTCAGATAAATCTTTTCTAAGCAAAACTTCATTCCCAACAATTAATCCTTTTATATTCTTGAGATTTGAATTTGCAATTTTAATCAAATTATCAATCTCTTTTTCATTTTCAATCTTATATTTGCTTATCCATGCACCAACATAACATTCAAGTCCAACTTCTTGAGATAAAGCAGGGATTTTAGACAAAGTGCCTGTGTTTCCATATGTTCTTATTTTCCCTGTAAATTTTACTAAAAAAGAAATATCTTCTTTTATCTCTTCTTCTGTTGGAAGAACTCCTTTATCAGGATCTTCATTTTTTCTAAAGGGACCATAGCAGAAACCATAGTATTTTTTTAATATTGCTGAATTTTTATCTATTTTTGATTCTCCATCTTGAATTGGAAAAGTCAATGCTATTCCTAACAATACTATCCCTAATGCTCCTTTATATAAGGTAAAAAATTTTCCTAATGTTTTCATTTTATATACCCTCCTTTTGTTTTATAATTCTGTATATCTGTGTTTTAATCATTTCCCGGTTGTTAGGCACTTCCTTATCCATCTTCCTCGGCATCAGCAAACTTACAGGATAAAAACTACCTGCCATCCTTAAGTCATAGTTTATCACCTTCGTAAAGTAAAAAAATTTGTCTTCCACCTGTATGGTCGTGACTATCCTTCGCCTCATTGTTTTGTTGTTATAAAGTTCTTGCAATTATGGAATTTCCACCTCCACAAGGAAAATTTCGGTGCCACGAGCAGCCAAAGCATGAAGTTTGTTTGGACTATCAAAAACTAATCGGCTACCTCGGAGGAAACCATCGTATTCCTTTCCTTCAAGTCCATCCAATACTACAAACTGCTTTCCACCACGCACTGCCCCATAAGCGAACCTCTTGCTATCTGGACTGATGGTAATTTTACCAAAGATACCATGTATCTTGCTCAGGGAAGTCTCCTTTATCACCAAATTGATTCCTTCGGCGCCTTTACTCACGCAAGACAACATCCCAATCAGCATCACCACAACCATAACCAAAGCGGAAAAACATCCTCCTTTTTTCATCTCCCTCCCCTCTTTTTATTCATTTTTTTATTTTTCATCTTCACCAATAATTATACCACATCATTTTTCATTTTATCACACTTTCTCATTAAATACATTTTTACATATTTTTTTATACCAATCAAATTTTTCTTACATAAAAACTCAATAGGTGAGATAGTTGTAATTGACAGGGACGATGAAATTATACTCTATTAACCAGTTTGTTAAAAGTTTATTAAGAAGTTCTATATCTCCTATGTAATTTTCCGACCTGTAAAAGTTCTTGTCCATTCTCCTTTCATAAGATACTTTTTCACTATTTTTAAGAGAGAGGTCTCAAATTTTTTTGTATTTTAATCATCGCTCTGATTAAGTGTTTTTTTGGTTGTCATATCTATCCTAACCATACGAAGAAAAAAGACAAGATATTTGTTTCTTTCTTTATGTAATACTACTGCGTAGTAAGGAACCAAAAATGCTGGAAAGAATAAACATTATCATCCCTGGCCACCCTTTTGGTTCCCAAGAGAATCCAATAAAGAAAAAACCTGAAATTAGTCCAATAAGAAAACCTGCTGTTCCTAAAACTAACACATCTGTAATAATATAGGTCTTGGATGCCACCATGTTTATCTTCTTCTTTGTTTGTTCATCTATGTTCTCTATTTCTTTAGGGTCTTTCAATACAGGTAAATCTGCATCTTTTAACTTTCTTAGTATCCAAAAGGCAGATAATGGATGAACTGCTACTATTTTCAGGAACCACAATATTCCTGTCCCTATTACCCATCCCATAATATCCATCTTTTTCACCTCCTTTTTCTCTCATATTAATGAACCTTTCAGTAAATGATAAACTCCAAAACTGACTATGGAAGTAGCAATTAAATTCATAAATAGATTGCTTGGTATCATAAAGAATGACTGAAAAAGATTTGTAAAAGTAACAATAAAACCCATAAGTGTGTAAGTAAGAAGAAAAAAGATGCCTAATTTAGGAAATAATAAATAGAAAAAGAATGTTATGAAAATCAATCTTAAGATGGATTGAAACTGAACAATCCAGAAAGAACCATTCAAAGTTTTAACTTCAGCGATAGGATTGGTTTCTATCATCCATGGAAATTGAAGGGCAATTAATGTGCTAACAATGTCTGCGATTCTGGAAACTAAAAATAATATCACAAATTTTCCCCAGCCAATACTCCCCAGGGAAGGTATTCTTAAGAAAAGTATAATACTGGCAATGAAAGACAGTATAAAAAGTTGATAAAAGTTTTTGAAGTACATCTTTATTCTCTCTGCCTCTGATGGCATCTGAATAGGAAAAGGAAATTGTCTTACTTGTGAATCGTAATTTGGACTATAGGGAAATGTATTGTTTAACTCATCTACCTGATAGATATTGTCAAATAACTTTGGATTAGGAGAAGCACAATTAGGGCAGATTAAACTTCTTGTAGTTATAGGATTCCATACTTGTCCACACTCTTGACAGACAATTCTTATTTCTCTCATTTTTCTTCCTCCTTTTTGGTTCTTCATAAATATATACATCAAAACTTTTCATTTTCTCGCAGGTTTTGGAAAAAAAACAATAAATTCTTTTTAATAGGAGGGGTTAAATAATGAATACTATAGCTATTCTGTGTTATCTTTTTGGGATTTAAAAAAACCCAGTTACTTTAAAAGGATTTTATTTCTTTAATTCTACAAGGATTAGTTGTTTTAGTTGGTGTGCTTGTGGGTGGGAAGGATTTATTTTTATTGCGTTTTCTACACAGATGAGAGCTTCTTTAAATCTCTTAAGATAATACAATGCAAGCCCTTTGTTATTCCAGACATATGCATTTCTTGGGTCTATCTCTAATGCTTTATCATAACAAAATATCGCTTCTTCATATCTACCAAGGTTACCTAATGCAAGCCCTTTGTTATTCCAGACATATGCATCTCTTGGGTCTATCTGTAATGCTTTATCAAAACAAAATATCGCTTCTTCATGTCTACCAAGGTCATCTAATGCACTCCCTTTGTTATTCCATGCATATGCATATCTTGGGTCTATCTGTAATGCTTTATCATAACAAAATATCGCTTCTTCATGTCTACCAAGGTCATCTAATGCACTCCCTTTGTTATTCCATGCATATGCATTTCTTGGGTCTATCTGTAATGCTTTATCAAAACAAAATATCGCTTCTTCATGTCTACCAAGGTCATATAATGCACTCCCTTTGTTATTCCATGCATATGCATATCTTGGGTCTATCTGTAATGCTTTATCATAACAAAATATCGCTTCTTCATGTCTACCAAGGTTATCTAATGCAGCCCCTTTGTTATTCCATTCCCAGGATTCCAATTTACCTATCTCTGGTGGTTCTATCTTAGATCGGAA
>JAMWCJ010000139.1 GCA_023818645.1 Candidatus Omnitrophota bacterium
ACAGGTTCCTTGAGTGATGTAATTTTTACCTCCATCTGAGTCAGTAGCATCGCATTTACAGCTTTCTGAGGATTGAGCTACACAACTTCCTGCTGAGCAGTGAAAATTGTAGTATCTTGTATCTCCTCCTGAAGTACCGCACCTTTCTGTTCCTGAACAATAAGGACTTCCTGTACAAGAAGTACAGGTTGCTTTATTTCTGTATTCATAAGTTCCTGAACCTACACAACTGCATTCAGAACTACATTTTTTAATCTCTCTTCTTTCTTTGCAGAAATTTGCCGAGTCGTCTTCCCAGGCTCCATAACCACAAACGTCCCCTGGCTGTTTGTCGTCACAAGCGGAATCAGAACCACATTCTTTCACACACCATATGGGTGAATAAGGGTCTACCCGACTGCAGTCTTCGGTCGAGCAATGATTTGGACAGCAGAAGCAATAATATGCACAGCCACTACATGTGCATGCTCCTGTATCTTTACAACATTTTGTTTCGCCACAGCATATAATTGGCCACCAACAGGCCCAATTCGTCTCGCTACAACCAATACACGTAAAACCGCAACATCGCTCTCTTTCACCACAGTCAGAATTAAAAAGACAGGCTGATACATGGGGAACTAATACAATAAAACTAAGAAAAATAATTAAAAATAATAAAATCTTCTTCAAATTATAATTTGGCACAACTTGATAATTCATATTGCTCGCTCTCCTTTGGGTATTGACACATACCTAAAAAGTTATTGCCTGGGCTATGGATGGCAAAGAGGCCCTTTTTCGCCCCCTTTTTTTCTATCCAAAATTTCTCGCAAAAAATAACACCTTCCGTAGGAGAATGACAATCAACTTCGCCCCCGCTTTTAACTTTAAAATATTTATCAAATAATGAGGTTGCTTCATCTTCGTTTAGTTTCTTTGTTATTTCTTGAGTAAATATAAAAATTCTTAAATTAGAAACCCCGGGTTTATTTATGTTTTTGTGCATCCCTCCGTAAAATTTTCTCCCATCCACATACCAAATGGCACCATATAAATTTTCCATACCGTCTGTTGTATTTTTATAGGTTAATTTTTGGATTACTTTTAAATCTTTTGGGAAATAATTAATATTTAAATTCTCTTTAATAAATCCTTCTATTATTTTTTGTTCAGCAGAAACCCCTGGTTTTATAAAATATAGCCAATATATAAAAGTTGTCCCTATTAGGGCCAAAATAATAATCATGGAGAAAACTAAAATTTTCTTTTTTACTTTCATTTTAAGTAATTATAACATATTTAAAAAGCAAGTGCATAATATCCTAACATTTTGGAAAATCTAAGACCTTCAATTAAGTATTGTACTGGATTTTTGCCATTTAAGGAAGAGTGGGGTCTTCTGGTATTGTACAAGATAAGCCAATAAAAGGACTAAGACCCGATCTTAGACTCTTTGTAGCAAGAATTACTACCTTACCGGTCTTGCCGTATAAAGATACCTTGAATTTTTTGGGAATCTCACCTTTTTCTTTTAATTCCGTGATAACTCTTGAAATTGTGGATTTAGATATTGTTTTTAGTCCCATTTTCTGACAAAAGAGGTCTAATTCTGGTTTAACTTTCTCTTGACCAGTTCTGGAATGTTCTTTTCTGAATTCTTTAATAAATTCTTTAATTTTAAGGTCTATCTTGCTTTTTTTAGGATTTTTGGGAGCTTTGGATTTTTCATTTAAGGATTCAATTCTTTCCTTGTTTTCTCCTAAGGTCTTGTCCCAACTATAAATAGATGATTTACTATAATTGAAGGCTGAGAGAGTGGGTTCAAGACCATATTTTCTGAAAAAATAGACAATCTCAGCCTTCTTTTTGGCCTTATTTTGGATCATATACCGGTATCTTAAATAATCATTATAGAGGCTGATGAAACCTCTAATACCAGTATACTTAAAATGAATATGATTAAAAAACTCCATAGGTCTTAAACCCTGGAGTTTTCCAATATGTTTTTGATATTATGCGGCAAGCAAAAATATTCCAAAGTTTTCCTTAACCAGATTCGATTTTTTATAAAAATATAGTATTAAAACCTTGTAAATAAAAAAACAGCAGTAAGAGACAGCGTCTAAGCTCTCTCTTAAGCTGTTTTATTTGAAGACACCCCCGAATTTCGCCAGCAGTATTTTCTTTATCCCATTAAACCCTCTTTTGAAAGCTTCCGTTATCAGAAGGCCAATCAGTGGAAACATTGAAAATGTTAAAATGACTTCGGGGGCTCTTTCTAATGGTTGAATTAGTGGAACAAGACGTAACTCAGGGTATTCAGGATAAAAACCTAATCTAGCAGGGATGAAAACCAACAATATCCCGAGCATTGCTAAGATCATTGTACCAGCAACGATAGCTATCTCACTTCTGATAATGGTTTTGAGATATTCATTCCCTTTCCGAAACCGTTCGCTTTTTTCCAAGAGGAGAGCTACAGGAAATCCTAGAACGCCGTAAAATAGCCCAGCAATGATTCCGCAAATTGGCCCTACCATCAAAGCGGTCGATATAGGCATTGGGAAACTAAACCCTGTCTCTGTTTGTGTTAGGGCGCTTACTAAACCTGCGATTGTATAAAATACCATTCCTCCCAACGCAATGACAATTAGTGGTAGGGGGATGCCTATCAATTCGGAGGATGTCTTTAAAATTTCCTTGCTTTTGTTAAAGACCTTCAATTTGTTCACCTAAAACCATTATACACTAAGACATTTTCTTGTCAAATTTTTGTGCTCGTTCACAACATTCCTTACACTTTTTGAGATTCATTAACAATGATTGATAGCTGCTGAAAAGACTTCTGGAAGATTTGGGAATTGATCTCTGGTCTTTTCATAATATTCCATTGGTGATGAATTTCCAAGGGCCGTTTTCTAACCAATAGCTTGGAAACACTTTATAATTTCTATTGGTGTTTTGAAATTCAGGGCAATGTGTAATCTTTCATGGTTATAATAGTGGAGGTATTCTGGGATTTCTTTTTGGTAAGCTCTG
>JAMWCJ010000140.1 GCA_023818645.1 Candidatus Omnitrophota bacterium
AATCTAATTAAATCTAACTCAAAAGGAATTTCCTTTTTAGCCATCCCTATCCAATAATGTGTTATAGTCCCGTCAATAAATTGCATAAGATAATCATACCCAGGGAATTCAGTTGTTAATATAAAATCTCTTTTAATCTTTTCACTTGTTAATCTACATAATTCAGCAAATGCTTTAGGCCACTCAAGAATCTCTTGTTCACAATGGGTATGCTGGTGTAAATTACTATAACAAACCCATCCTCCCAATCCTCCTTCATCATATCTTATTCCATCAACACCTGTTTCTTCTATCACTCTTTTCATTGTATCTGTTATCCACTCTCTGTAAACTGGATTATAAACACATGGAGTATATCCTTCATATCTAATAAGAGGTTTTCCATCGGATTTTATAACTGTCCATTCTTTACCATATTTTTCACCTGCTTTTGTTATATCATGGAGTCTGATTGGGTCGGTATACCAGATTATAATTTTATTATTCTGTTGAAATTTTTTTACAATTTCCTGTAATCCTTTAAGTCCTCCGAGTAATTCAGAATAGTCATAATCTCCAGTATTGTTTAAAAATATATCTTTTCCACTGATAGGGTCTTTACGAAAACTCCATTCAAGAACAGGATGAGGATAAAGACCTTCTTTTGCATACTCTTCAATAGGTTTTCCCCATGGACCAACAGTTCTTGATGGTTCCCACCAATACCAGAATTCACAAGGATTTATAAAATTCTGATTAAAATATGTTTTCTTTAAATAATCCTCATCTTTAAAAATAATTTTGCCATTCCTATCTATGGAAGAATTTGAGAAATAAACCCATGTATTAGAAAGTTTGGAAGGAAATTGTCTGAATCTCCAAACATTATGAGCCCATTCTGAATAAATTTTCATTGCATCTTTCCAACAACCACTGTGAGAAGCAATTATACCATCATGCAAAATTAAACTCTTACCAGGTTCAATTTCTTTACCTAAATATTCACAGGAAAAACCAATCCCTTCAATTTTTTCAAGAGAATCTTTTATCCATCTAAGTTTTTTTAAAATATCTGCTTGGTCATCATAAAAATAATTATATTTTAAAAATTTATCTCCCTTCATATACTTTATTAAAGAAAGAATTTTAAACCATCCTTCTTTATCATCTATTCTTAAATATATACCTGAATTTTTTTCTGGACTAAAAATATCAATTATTTGAAACCCTGCTTGGTAATGTATTCCATAACCAGATCTAACATATATACCGCCCTTCCCTATAAATGGAGAAAGTGAATTATCTATTATTGGATAAAAATACCAATCATTTTTTATATCAGATATTACTAAACCCTGGAAATGAGGGAAAGCTACCTTATATATTTCTTTTTTATTTCCTTTATTTACTATCTCAAGCCCTAATCTCAAACCTTCTTCTTCTATCTTAACTTTTAATTTCGCTTCTATATTTTCTTCATCATTAAACAAATATGCTTTAAAACCATCTTTCTCTTTTTCAATATCTTTACAATTAAAATCTTTCAGCCCTCTATATACTTTCCCATCTTCCTTTTCAATTAAAAAAATGTAAATATTTTCTGGATTTGTTATGTTTTCTGTTTTTGTATAATTATTGAATAAAGATACTAATTTTAATCTATTATCTTTTATTTCAAATCTTGCTTTTATTGCAGAATTGTCAAGTGTAATTTTTTTACCACTGAAGTATACTTTTGGCATTTTTTTAATAGATATAATTTCAGAAATACAACTTTTCGGCAATTCAAGCAATTCTTCCTTTGGGAATTCAATTTTTCTACCAGTTAGGTTTATTTTTTCTATTTTAAGTTCATCCTGCTGAGAAGTTAAAATAATCCCTTTTATGTTTTGACTTCTGTTAGATGGATATTCTTTCAGCAAAGGTAATTGGGCTTGAATACTCTCAATTATTCCCCAATTTTTATCAAGAACATCCAATTTTAAACTTCCTATTCCCTCTATTTTTATTGTAAATGGATAATATCTATCAAGTTCTTTATAGTCCCATTCTAACCTTAACTTTTCTCCTTCATTTAAAATATTGTCTTCATCTATATTACTACCTACATATTTTAAAAACTTATACTCATCTTTCAAAAATTTTCCTGGTTTATACTCTATATTAAAAATTGGTGCCTCTTCAGTTATTAAATTTAGCCTTATTAAATATTCTCCTTCAACACGATAATAAACATTCAAATATTCTTCCCATGTCTTACCATTGTCATAAGAAGCATAACTATTACCATTTTTTATTGAAGTATCTATCCCTATGTATAAATATTCCCCTGATTTACCTTCTGCCTTCTTTACTATTATCTCATTTTTGCCAAGAATAAAATCTTCCTTTGCAAAACAAAATTCATGCCAATCCATCTCTCTTTGTTTTATAATTTTCAAAGGATATTTATAAGTTTTCCCATTTATTATTATTTCAAATTCTTCATCAAAAGTTCCTCCATCGCGATTAAGTGAAGTACAATAAATTGAAATATAAACAGTTTCTACTTTATCCCATATTTTTTCTGGGAAATTTGATAGATCTATTATTTTCTTTATCCATTGGGAAGAAGTATTTTGTATGGTTGATGTATAAAACTGTCTAACTCCTATTTCCCCTCTATCATCTTTAATACAATAAAAACCCTTTCCAAATAAATTAATAGAAAACAAAATTAATAAAAAGAAAATAAACTTCTTTATCATTTAACCACCTCCTCCTTTTTCCATCTTAACTTCTTTGTTAATTATTTTCTTTTATTTTACAGGGCCCCAATAATCTAAATCTGTTAAAAATTCAAGTAAAGGGATATATTTTACAGAGCCATCTGCTAAAAGTGCATTGTATCCTTTTGAATGTCTCGGGCTGCTATAATTATACTGACCTTGAGGAAAGTAC
>JAMWCJ010000141.1 GCA_023818645.1 Candidatus Omnitrophota bacterium
GGTTGTTTTTTTGCCATAATTTTTATTTATAAATCCACTTTTTGACTTTTTCAACTTCATTAAACCCAAGACTATCTTTAGTGGTTTCTAAAATTTCGTATTTTAATCTTTCGGGGTTTAAATTTTCCACTTGTCGCATTTCTTTTTCTTTTTGTCTGTCTTTAAATGGTTCACCTTTTATTTCCACTATTAACATTTTACCGTTTTTCTTTCGTATTAAAAAATCCGGAGAATAATTATGCCATCTACCGTTTTTATCTTTATATTCAAAAATAAAATCAGTTTTATTAGTATCGTTCATTGCTCCGGTAAAATAAATATCCTCTACCTCATCGGGATTCTCATTTAGTTCTCTTAAAATGCTTTCAAAAAATTCTTTTTCTGGTAAAGAATCAAAATTATAAGGTGAGTAATGAAAACCAAAAAGTGTTGGTTGGTTATATTTACTAACAAAATCTTCGTATTTCAAAAGTAATTTTTCGGCTCTATCTTTGTGAAAAATAATTTCAGTAACATAAATTGATTTTTCACCTTCTTTTTCTTCTTTAAATCCTTGTTTTTTCAGTAAGGCAAGGGCTTGCTCAACAACTTCTTCTACAATTTCGTAATTTTTAATTTGTTCTTCTATCTGTCTTTTAATATCAACAACTTCTTGTTCTAAAATTTCACCATCTGGATAAAGTTCCTTTAATTTATCGTATATTTCCATTAATGGTAATCTATAAATATTGGCAAGTTCTACCGCCAAACTATAAATATCAGTATAATCTGGTTCTATTTTTATTTTTTCTTGGGCAATAGTAACCAAAACCTTTCTCCTGCCAAACTCATCAGGGGTTAAAATATCTTTTTTTATGTCTTCTAAATTTATTTTTGGTTTTTCGAATTTTATGAACGGTTTGAATTTTAAATCTTTCGGTATGACTTTTCTTATTTTCTTTTTTAAAACAACAGGGGGGATTCCTGTTTTCCTAACAATCACCCTTTCTTTAACAAAATCCTGAGGTGTTCTATTTAATTCTTCTAATGATTCGCCGTAAGTTTCTTTTAATTGATTATCTAAAATTGGTACATTATCTTTTGATAAATAAATTTTTGCTTTTACTTTATTACCCGGTATTTGTCTTAAGCAACGAGAGGCTGCTTGTAGAACAAAGTTATTACTAGATGTTAATTTTCTGGCTAAAGCAGTTGCAAAAAGAGAGAGGCAATTCCAACCTTCAGTACCTTTATTTACCAAAAGAAAAATTCGATATGGCAATGTGGGATCGTTTATTCGATTATCAAATAAATCTTTAATATCTTCAGATGATTCATTATGCACCGGTAGAATCACCGAAGGATCTAAACCGTATTTAATAACAATTTTCTCCACAATTGGTTTAGCTAAGTTTAAATCTGCAATTTTAGGAAAATAAATTGCCAATTTGGCCAGACTATTATCATAAATTTTTACATCTTTATAATTTTCAAGAAAATCAGAAACTACATCTTCTAAAAATTTTTTATAAGAAATTTTAGGATAAGCGATAATATTCCCTCGTACTTCTTTCAATATTCCATCTTTAATTCCTTGAGATAATCCATACCAGTAAACAACATCTTTTAGAATTTGCCTTTTAAAATAAGGAGTTCCTGTAGTATTAACCACTACTAAAACATTTGTTTTTTCAGCTAAATAATTAACAGTTTGTCTTACTCTTTTTAACTCCTTATCTAATATCTGGCCGTAAGTATGATGGGCTTCATCTGAAAAAATGGCTAAATTTGGGAGAGACGCAATCGTTTGAAGTCGTTGATTGGCAACCGTTTCTTTGATTTCATCTTCTTTTTCTTCATTAAATAAAACACCTTGTAATAAATTTTTAGTAATGGTTTGTTTTTGAATTCTAATTTTTTCTGTATTAGTAACTATTACATTAAAATTACTACCTTTAATTACAGGGATGTCTTTTTCGCCATCTCGAGTATAAGTAATTTTCACGTTGCTAATAAATGGCTTGTATAATCTGGGAGGTAAAATTTTTTCATAAGGAATATCAGAAATTTCTTTTAGGGCACCTAAAATTGTTTTGCCAGGAGCGAAAACTAGTGCGTTTTTAACAAATGGTCCATCTGGATATTCTAGTGCCATTGCAAATTCGGTAGCGATAATAGAACCAATTAAAACTGTTTTGCCCGCACCCATTGCTAAAGCCAAAATATAACTAGGATAATTTAAAAATAATGATTCCCTTATCCCCTCAAGGCGATATTTTTTAACGAATTCATTGTCATCTTTTATTTTTTTGAAAATAGTCTCTACTCCTCCACCATTTGAAAAAGCAATTTTTATCAAATCTTTATCGGTTAATCTTATATTCAAGGCGTCTAATAGATCTTCTCCTTGAAAATATTTTTTATATAAATCAAAAATATGCGGGGTATTTTCTGCTAATCTCAAATACCAGTAAGTTTCCAAAGCTTCGAATTGAGCCTTTCGTAAATATCTTAAATCTTGATTATCTATATCTAAAAAATTATATTCAAAAATTTCTCTAATTGCTGAATAGTGAGATTCATAATTGTTATCGCGCCATTCTCTTATTTTTCTTTTAAGTACTTTATTTAAGGTCATAATTCTGCCTTTTAAATTTAAAAATGATTTAACTTTCTTTATTATATATGGGAAAAATATATGGGAAAACCATATTTAACCTCAGGGTCACGAAAAATTTTGTCAATTATTTCTCGCGTAAGTCTTTTCTCTTTTTCTGATTTTTTAGTTGCTGAAAATGGATCTGGTAATTTTGGCATATTTATTTATTTAAATTATAGCTTTGTTTTATTAACTCAAAAACTTGATCAATATCTTCTTCTTTTTCTAATTTGATCTCATAGTCACCGTTTCCCCAGTGACCAATTGGTTTTGGTT
>JAMWCJ010000142.1 GCA_023818645.1 Candidatus Omnitrophota bacterium
ATAATGATCAAATCACGCCATTGTTTTTCTTCCATTTTCCTAACACCTTCTCCCTACACCATGAGCATAAATACATAACACACAATTTTTTCAAATACAACTTTTTCTCATACCTAACAACTCTGTGTATGTCGCCTCCCCTTCCACAAAACTGACATTTTCTCGCAACATACCTGTAAGACATCTAGTAACACCCCTCGCAATAGTATTGGACAGGGCATCCTGCTTTCCATGCCCTTTCTCCTACCTTTAACTTTCTTCCACACTTCGAACATACCATATCATACCTTTTCACCATAAATTTGCTCACAATAAACTCCTTCATCTTACTTCACCTCCCTTAACCTTTGATTGCATTAATTAGCTCTTTCAATCCATTCAAATCGAAATAATGTAAACCTGTTTTATTTGCAATACAGATGAATTTTATTTTTGTTCCAGACCAACAGTTCAAACCAATGAATGCTTTTTTGTGTTTTTTAGAAAGTGCTTCTAAATCAAAAGGATATTCCCATTTAAAAACTTTTTTCCCAAGCAAATTCGCCGTTTCTCTATAACTTTTGTCCTCTATGTTTATTCTATGATAACAACCTTTCAAAATTTTTGCCTCTCCAATCTTCACTTTCTCACACCTCCTCAAACTCATCGCAGCCACACCAAACACAATATTTAACATCCATCCCAAATACCCTCCCACATTCTTTACACTTCTTAAACTTTAACACTGTCATTTTTTCAATCCCCAAACCCAGGCACCCATCCACTTCTTTCTCTCAATTTTCCCTTCATTCTCTAATCTTTGTAGTAGTGAGTAAAGATACTGTGAGTAAGTTTGAAAATGTTTCGCTAATTCTTGTGCTGTCATATCTTTTTCCTTTAGCAGTTCAACAATTCCGTCCATCATTCTTTTCTTTTCTTTTTTCATTTTTTTCGTTTTCTCACCTCCTTCACATTCAAACTTTTTTTACACTCATCGCAAATGTAAGAATAATACTTGTGATAATTCTCTTCTTTTACTGCAGTTAATTTACCACATCTTCCACACATTATTGTTTCCATTCAAATCACCTCCTTTTTCATATCTCACCAACTTTTAACCTCATCGCTGAGACGAGGACAATCTCTACAAACTGAATTTATCCTTACTTTGCCATCCCTTCTTCTTGTTGATGGTATTCCATCACACTTATCTGCTAAAAACCTCAACGGACAGTCTCTCCACACCATTTTTTCTCCCCTTTTCTTATTTTTATTATTCATAATAATATATTGTATCGCAAAGTATTTAAACTTAACTATTTTCCCATTTCTACAATATATTCTCTATACATTTCTTGCCATTTATGTATTGACGAAAATTGCATAAGACCCGTTAATGCGACAGAACTAATTCCCAAACAAAATCTTTAAAATCAAAAATTGATTGTTATAAAATTTTTTAATTTTTCTGGTATAGAAGCTAATCTATGTCTACTCATTTCACAATATTCTTCTTTTATATCTATGCCAATATAATTTCTCCCTAATTTTTTAGCTACAACTAAAGCAGTTCCAGAACCACAAAAAGGGTCTAAGACTATTCCATTTTTAGGGCAGCCCGCTAAAATTGGTTTTTCGCATAATTTTTCAGGAAATGTGGCAAAATGGGCTTCTTTAAAAGGTTGAGTTGAGATTTCCCAGAAATCTGAAACTCTCCCGGATTGAAAAATTGGAATATTTAATTTTCGAATTTCATAAATTTTATCATCAAATGGTGTCTCTTTTAAATTGAGAATTTCTTTCAATTTAAACCAATCTTCAACTCCAGGCAAAGAAGCACCAGAAAAATCTGTTCTTAACCAATGTGGCCATTTATGCTTTCCAAAAGTAGAATCCAAAATTGGTTTATGTTCTTTTTTGATATGTTTTTTTAAAAATTCTGCTATTATTTTTTGATATTCTTTATAAGCTTTTATTGTTACTAAATCTAACGGTCTATTTAATCCTTGTCTATTAGTATGACCTTTCGTTCCTGTATACTTTGGAGATAACCAAATATCTCCTGGGTTTTTGCCGAGAGGATTTGGATGTAAGCCATGCTCTACTAAATATTGATTGATATTTCCTTTTTTGCTCGAGGCTGAAGTCAATTTAAAATCACTACTTTCAGACTTAACATTAGTAGAATGTTTACCATATTTTGCTCTTTCCCAAGCCACTAATTGCTTTTCCCCAACAGCATCTAAATCAAAGTAATATTGCTTGCTCTTCGTGAAGAAATAAACATATTCCCAAGAATTAGTAAAACGGTCTCTAACAGATGAAGGCAGATGATTCGATTTATACCAGCAAATTTTATTCCTCAAAATGAAGCCCAAATCAACCATCATTAAAGCAAATCTTTCAGGTATCATAAGAAGGCATTTATCAGAATAAGTGTCTCCCATGTTCAACCATAATGTTCCTGTTTTTTTAAGAACCCGTTTAATTTCAAGCATTATTACCTTCAATTTTTCAAGATATTCTTCTGGAGTTTTCTCTAATCCTATTTGCCCTTCTACACCATAATCCCTTAAGTTATAATAAGGCGGAGATGTAACAATACAATCTATACTTTCAGATGGAAAGGTTTTAAGAGTTTTCAAAGCATCCCCACATATCACTTGATTTATAGGCAATTCAGACATTTTTCTCAACTCTAAACTCCCATTCTATTTTATTTGACAAAGAGCTTCCCCAATTCAATCTCTTTTTAATTATTTCTATATATTTTGAATTTATTTCTACTCCTATACAACTTCTCTTCAAATTTTTACAGGCTACCATCGCTGTCCCTGAACCAAGAAAAGGGTCTAACACCAACATATTTGGTTCAGATGCCTTTGCTACTATATTCTCCATAACTTTCAAAGGCTTTTGGGTTGGATGGT
>JAMWCJ010000143.1 GCA_023818645.1 Candidatus Omnitrophota bacterium
GGATTTGAACCTATCGAAAAATAGCTCATAAAATCACAGTCTTGATTTCTTTAATATTCTTAAAATCCGAATCTCCAGAATAAAATACATTACATTTCGATATAATAGCAGTAGCTAAATTAATGACGTCAGCAAATGATAGGGGCCTTTTCTCTTTGTCATAATATTTAATTTTTAAATTTGCTGCCAAAATTGCAACATCTACAGAAATAGGTAATATTTTAACATTCGGAAAAGTTAGTATCTCGTGCACAACTTCATCTGATTTTCTTATGCTGTATTTTTTCGCAATTCTGTATTTTATTTCCGTTAAAACCATAGTGCTAATTATAGCTTTTTCTCCAGCTTCTATCTTCTCCATGATACTTCTAGCTTTTTTAAACTTTTTTCCTTCTGAAAAAAATTCTATAAGAACCCAGCTGTCGATGAAGATCATTCAAATTTACTCCATTCTTTCTTACTTTCTCTAATCATTTCCTCTATTTCTCTTTGTGAAAATCTTATTTCTTTTCTCAGTTCCAACAATCGTTTTAATGGAGTTTTGGTTTTTGGTAACATAATAACTTCTCTATTTTCAGGGATGAAAATTACTTTTTCTCCCGTTTTTAATCCTAAAGCTATTCTTATGTTCTTTGGTATGGTAATTTGACCTTTTGATGTTAGTTTAGCTTCTTCAAGTTTCATATAGTCACCTTACATTATTATTATATGTAAGGAATATATAAAAATTTGCTTACTAAAAATTTCATTCAATACAATGGGGTATGCTTGGTTTAGGGTTCAAATCCACTTAATCCTCATAATTCTTTAGAAGAATTTTGTATATTACTTCAATTAATTATAAAATTTGATAAAACATCTGCAAAAATAACAAAATTGGGACAAATCTTCATTTATACTTTAATAGTTGAATAATAGAATTTCTGCTTTTTGTTAGTAACAGCAAGATATTTCATCTATGGTATTTTTACCGGCCCTCTATTTGGATTTCTCGTTATATTAATTCTATTATACCTTTTGGGTTTTATTTTATAGGTAAAATTTGATGTACCTACTTATGAAGTCTGTGTAGTACTTGTTGCGAGGGCAGGATTTGAACCTATCATAATCGATATTCTTTTGGGTCTATCCTTTTTAGAAATTTAATTTTATCAAATTCATTATCCGCAGATATTATTTCTGTGATAGAATTTATTTCCATGGTCGCAATATGCATGTAGTCCACACCTGTAACATTGTAAGTGTACTCTGATGCCTTCTTGATAATTAAAAAATCCAAATCAAACCAAATAATTGGAAGTGAGAGAATAGCATCAATGTTCTTTCTTATATCTAAAGGTTTTTTCTTTCGTTGTTTTAATATCCTATTTATTTTTGTAAGAACGTTGATTATCTCTACAAGAACCAAAACAGACGCAGAAGCTTTAATTTTTTCGGATTCTATATCCAAAAGTATATTCTTGCAAGCTTTTCCATACTTTGGATGATTTTCTATCGCATAGATAAAAATATTTGTATCTACATATATCATCCAAAGTCCTCTCTTGCTTCTTTTACAAGTTTAACAGCGTCTATGTTAAGTTTTATTTGAGATGTTAACAGCTTAACTGGATTTTTTATTTTTTTAGGTACATCCACAACTACCATGCCTTTTACTATATACCACTCCACTTCTTTACCAGGCTTTATGTCAAGATATTTTCTTACCTCTTGTGGTATAGTTGTTTGATATTTTGTTGTTACTTTAGTTTCTTCTCTTTTCATAAATTAAGTATTACCTGTAATACTATTTAAATCTTATACCACTTAACATCATTTTAGTACTTGTAAAGTGGTGAAGATGTGCTTGATTTAGGCTCAAATCTGACTGATAGTTAAAATTTTCAATGAAAATTCTTTTATGGCATCTTTAGAATAGAAATAATCTTGGCTCGATTTTAGTAATTGTACATCCAGGAAGTATGAAACATTTTGAACAAGAATATGAAATGAAGAGTTATAGGGAGATTATGAAAAATATTTGGCTAAACTAAAAGAAACTATTTGACAAAGAGAAATTCTTTTACTCGCCGATAATAGATTTTCGCTTGGTAATATCTTTGAGATAAAAAATCTTCAAAAATTCTGGAGAGAGAATCCAATTTTAGTTGATTTTAGAAGCAGAAATGGCTTCCAGAAAAATGCCAAAAGTGTGAGTTATTAGAGAAGTGTAGTGGTGGCTGTTCTTCAAGAATTACAGATAAAGACCATGAATGTGATATTTTATACCCATTTTGTTAAAATAAAAATATAGTGGATGGAATGATTAAAATAACTCCTGATATCAAAAAACTAATTGAAGGAAATCCTCTTGCCTTTGCAACAACTGATTCAATTGGCAAACCTAATGTTATTCCTGTTGCCTACGTTAAAGTTGTCTCAAAAAATCAAATTCTCATCACTGATAATTATATGAAGCAAACAAAAGAAAATCTTGGAAAGAATAATAATGTTTGTCTTGCTGTGTGGGATAAAAATTGGAAAGGATATAAATTGGTTGGTAGTGCTAAATATTTCACAAGTGGTAAATGGAAAAAATTTGTTAAAGAAATGCCAGAAAACAAAGGTCTACCAGCTAAAGGTGCGATATTAGTTACAGTTTCAAAATTAATAAAATTGAGATAATTTGTCTATTGAGAAATTAAAACTAGTGTGAATAATAATATAGCAAATACTCTAAGAGAATAAAAAACAAGAATTTTAATTTATTATATTAACCTTCTTTATTCTACGTAAATCTTCATTCCATTATCAGCTTAAAGCCTTATCGAGCAGTGTAGCTCGTTAGACTTGTTGTATTCAAGAAAGGCAGAAAGCGAAAAGCATATAAAGATTAGCAAGGACGC
>JAMWCJ010000144.1 GCA_023818645.1 Candidatus Omnitrophota bacterium
CAACTTCTATTGTTTCAGGCCTTTCTGTATTATATCTTAATGTTACACATGGAACTTTTAATATGCATGCTTCTTCTTGAACACCACCAGAATCTGTGAAAATCAATTTTGCATTACTCTCAAGTTTTAAGAATGTTAAATAATCTACTGGATCTATCATAATAAGACCATTAGCATTTAATTTAAATTCTTTCATTCTCCTTTTTGCTCTAGGATGTATTGGATATATTATTGGCATATCAAAATATTTTTGCACAAGCTTTAATCCATCTAATATTCCTTTAAATTTATTCATATTATCTACATTTTCCTGTCTATGAATTGTAACTAAAAAATAGCTCTTTTCCTTTACTTCTAAAGTATCTAGAATGTTTGCATTATTTTTTGCAAGTATAAGATTTTGATATACAGCATCAACTATCGTATTTCCTGTTACAAAAATTTTCTCATTAGAAATCCCTTCTTTAAGTAAATTTTGTTTAGCCTTTTCAGTCGGTGCAAAAAGTAAATCTGATACGTGATCTGCTAAAATCCTATTTATTTCTTCTGGCATATTCCTATCAAAGCTTCTTAATCCTGCTTCAACATGTCCAATTGGTATTCTAATTTTTACAGAAGCTAATGCACCAGCAAGAACAGTGTTTGTATTGTGTAAAACAACTCCGTGAGCTGTGATAAATCTTTCTGTATCCTCAACAGATAAATCATAGACGAGGGAGTGATTTTTTACAAATTTAACCTCCTTTATTTCCATATTTTTGACATCTTTAAAGGGTCTTTCCGAATAAGTTTTTCCTAATTTGCTATGGCCGTGTCTACCCGATTTTAATATTTTCAAAGCGTATATATTTCTCCTTTTATCTTTATACCTATTAAATTTAATCGTGTATGTTATACCCATAGTTCTTAGCAGGAATATTAACGAATCAAAAAGCTTCTTACTTTTTGTATTAATTTCTCCCTCCTTTAAATAAGCATCCCCAACCATGTATCCTTCGAGAAACTTTTCTTTAAACCTTAAAGGTAAATGATAGATTATATATGGCACTTTTTTCTCTTCACACATTCCTATATCAAATATTTCGATTAGAATATATGCAAATACAAGTGGTAAAATAAGTCTTCCACATTTTGCAGATTCATAATATCTTGGTTCTGGTAGTTTAACATTAAATATTTTTTCTAAATCGTCTTTCATTTTTTCCAGGATACCCATATTTTGGTTGTACATAAAGACCTTGAGTATTTCATTTTTTTCCTTAATAATGGAGCCCTCAGCTAAATAGAAGCCTAAAATCCAGCAGAGTTGCTCTGAAATCTCTAGATGAGGCTTGATCTTATACCCATAACTCAAATAGTTGTTTGATATAAAGCATCGGGAGAGTACCTTCAAATCTAAATTTAACAAAAAGGCATTCGATATTGCAACTCGATTATAGTTAGCTAAATAATTTTCATAATAATCTCTTGAATTCGATAATATTTTTTCGTCAATTTCTATATCTTTAGGAATATATAGAAAGAGATTCCTCCAATATTCTGGATATTTTAAAGTTTCCTTTAGAAGCAATACTTTCCTCCTCATCTTGATAGGAGGAATTTTTCTCACTAACAAATGGTTCTTCAAATTTAAAGGGGTATCTTGAAGGATTTTATCTCCTCTTAAAGTACAGAGAGAATGATCTTCTGTCACTGAAACTTCGCTTTCTGATGTTTTTATACTGAAAATTTTCTTATCAACTTTATGTCTTATTATAGACTTTACTTTCTTAAAGCAAGCCAAGCCATTATCATCCACCGATAGAACTCTCCAATTTTTGACTTCAACAGATTCCTTCACTAGTCCTAAGGGTTGTCTATTAGGGAAATGTAATTTTGCAAATTCCTCTATTGTCATTAATCTTATATTATCTTCATTATCGAGGAAAACTAATGTAGTGTCTCCAACAATGCTATCACCCTCCACCAAAACCACATCGGGCTCTTCTCTTCGAAGTTCTCTCTCTATTCCTATCATCATTTTTCCTGTTTCTTCAGCATGTGTCCCAGATCCTACTTTTAAATTGTATTTTGGTCGTGGAAGTTTTAATTGTTCAAAAAATACTTTGTCCATATTATATGAATAATGTTGTCCTGTATGTAATATGAAGAAATCTATATCTTTTTTCTCCAATTCTCTTATTATTGGAGACATTTTTATTATTTCTGGTCTTGTTCCTAATACTATTGCAATTTTCATTTTATTTTCTTTATTTTAAATATTACTGTTCCTCCTTCTGTGTATGGTTTCCATGGATCTACGCATTGTAAATATGCATGCTCTTTATCTTCAGGTTTTGTTAATCCAAGCTTTACCGGATCTGCTCCTTCATCTAATGCTACTGCATAATGCAGTATTGCTGACAAAGCATGAATACATAAAGCATCTGTTTTCTCTAATACTATTTTTGCCTCTTCTATTACTATTTTATCTCCTTTCTTATGAACTGGACAATATCCTCTTATTTCAATAACTTCTATTTCAAGCATTTAAATCCTTATTTTCGCTATCTTATAATTGCAATTTACAAATATTATATTGATAATTAAATAAAGCAACATCTAAAGGACTCAAAATTTCTCATTATCGTATAAGTTTAATCAACATACTAAGAAAGAAAGAATTAAACATTGTTTGTAATCCTATTATTAAAAGAGTAAAACCTAACATATCTTGCGATAATAAAGGTAAATGTACAAATCCACTTTGAATCCATTGAAACA
>JAMWCJ010000145.1 GCA_023818645.1 Candidatus Omnitrophota bacterium
GAGAAACGCAAGCAGCAAATTTAATAGAAAAAGCAATTATAAAAGCATTATCAGAAAAATATATAAAATCACTTGAAGCAGGGAAAATGGGAATGACAACAAGCCAGGCAGGTGACCTAATAGCAAAGTTTGTAAAAGAAATAAAATAAAACTAAACCATTTTATAAAATTTTTGTCTAATTTATAAGGACTGGCATCAGAAAAGAAAACAAATAAAGGAGGTGAGAAAATGAAAAGAATTATAACAGGTTTAACATCCCTTTTCTTACTCATCTCAATATGTGGTTCAATTTATGCAATTGCTGAAAACCCTACAAAAGAAAAAGTGAAACCAGAAATTCAACATATCTATGGAGAAGTAACTGCTTTAGATCTTGAAAAGAATATAATCACAATCAAACAGGAAGATGGCACAGAAGTAACTTTAAAAGCAACTACTGAAAAAACTCAAGGGATGTTAAAAGAATTAAAAATTGGAGATAAAGTTAAAGCAGTGTATACCAAAACTGGAGAAGGATTGATTTTACTAAAGGTTATAACACCAGGAAAACCAGAAAAAGTGAAACCAGAAATTCAACATATCTATGGAGAAGTAACTGCTTTAGATCTTGAAAAGAATATAATCACAATCAAACAGGAAGATGGCACAGAAGTAACTTTAAAAGCAACTACTGAAAAAACTCAAGGGATGTTAAAAGAATTAAAAATTGGAGATAAAGTTAAAGCAGTGTATACTAAAACTGGAGAAGGATTGGTTATAATCAATCTCGTTAAACCAGAGGCAAAAGGAAAGGAAAAGCATAAAAAGAAATAAATTAAATAATGAAATTTTTTTCTGGTGCCAGCCCTATTTTTTAAGTAATAGCCAAATAACATTTCAAAAGACCATCAACTGGATTAAAAAATAATTCATAAATTACCTTTTCAAATTTATCACCTTTTTGTTTTAAGAATGGTTTCTTCACCTTACCAAGAATATAACTTAAAATTTGAACACTATCTGCTCCACTTTTTAAATATTGATATATATGTTCTCCAGTATAAATCCCTCCTGTCCCAGAGATAGAAAATTTAGGATAACTCTTTTTTACTTCCTTTATCACTTTTAAATTTCTTTCTCTTAATTCTTTTCCACCCCATGCGCCATTTATCTCTTCTTTAAAAATTCTGTTTCCTATAACAATTCCATCTGCTCTCCCCTTTATGGCTTCCTCTACCATCTTAACCTGAAAATCAATCCCATAATCAAGATTTATAAGTTTTGGGAAAACAACAATTTCAGGAAATGCATCTTTTAAAATCTGTGGTATTTCTCTATATATTCTTAAAATATTTTCTTTTTCAGTAATCTCTTTTTCAATTTTCAGACCAGGACAGAAATCTATTTCAAAAAATCTATATCCAATCTCATAAAGTTTTTTTGTAGTATATATCCATTCATCTTTTTTAATCTCTTGGTTTTTTTCTGGAAAATGAGATAAAACAGAAGACACAATTAAAAAATTGTTATTATTCATAGAAAACACTTCTTTTGCAAACTCAAAATAATTCTTTAAATTCCTTACATCTGCCCTTCCATTCCATAAAATTACAGGAAAAGCACCTTCTTTATCAAAATCTTCATAAACTGTCTTTAAAAATGTCATACTCTTTCTATACCTTATCATTGAACAGTTACCCTTTTCATCTTCTCCAACAACCGATTTTAAAACACAACCAGCATATCCTGAATTCTTTATCCTCTCTATCTGTTGTTTTTCTCTTGTCAGTTGGCCAGGTGCTACTAAAACAGGATGAGAAATCTTAAATTTCCCATAGAAAGCATTAATTTCAATACCAAGTTGTTCCTTAATAACTTTTGGAAATTTTTCATCTATTGAGTGTTCAAGATAATATTCCTGAAGTTCTTTTAATCTCTTTTCAATTTGCATTTTTAAATTCCTCATATAATTTTTTAATCTCTTCTTTTTCTTGTTTTAATAATGGTAAAAGAGGCTCTCTGACAAGTGAATTTTTGAAAATATTCATACATACAAGAAATTCTTTTATCCTTGCTCTATAATCTCTTACTGGCTTTTTAAAACAATAAATGCAAATCTTCTCTATTTTTTTAAATAGATTTAAACCTTCATCATATTTTTTCTCTTTAATTTTTCTTATTACTTCAACTTGAATATCTGTAAAAATAGAACCAAATCCAATTAAAGCACCATCTGCTCCAAGTAAAAATGATTCAGGTATGAAATTATCATTACCAGTTAAAATTTCAATTTTTTTAGGCATAGTATTTAAAAAATCAACTGTTTCTTTAAATTTTAATGCATCAAATGTTGCCTCTTTTATCGCTACAACATTTTCAATTTCTACAAGTTTCTTTAATGTCTCAAATTGATAAAAAGTTCCACCAAGAGTTTCCTGTAATTGAAAGATTATTATTCCAACGCCAATCTTTGATATTTCCTCATGATATTTAATTATAACATTATCTTTTGAAGGCCCTCCTTTAAAAGTTGGATGTGGAAATACTAAAAAATAATCAACTCCAAGGTCTCTAAATTCTTTTCCTGCTTCAATAACATCTTTTGTTGTCTGTCCTCCAAGTCCAGTTATAAGTGGTATTTTATCTTTTACAATTTCTTTAATAATCCTTATATTCTTCTTCCTTTCTTCATGACTTAAAAAATGCCCTTCCCCTGCATCACTATTTATAACTATTCCTTTTATATTAAACTTGCTTATCCATTCAACATA
>JAMWCJ010000049.1 GCA_023818645.1 Candidatus Omnitrophota bacterium
AAACATTTATCAGTATTTATTCCATTTTCAAGAGCTTTTGTTGAGGTATATTGAATTATAGGACCGTCAGCAATTGGATCAGAAAAAGGTATCCCAATTTCAATTATATCTGCTCCTTTTCCAGCACTTTTTTTAATTATCTCTATTGATTTTTCAAAAGAAGGGAAACCAGCAGTAAAATATAAAATTAATGCTTTTTCTCTTATTTTTTCTAATTGTCTAAATTTTTTTTCAATTTCAGTCATAATTCTCCTTCTATTTTCGCAACTTCCATTACATCTTTATCACCTCTTCCTGAAAGACAGATAACAACTATTTCATTTTTTTTAAATTTCTTCTTATTTTCTGTTAACCAGCCAATAGCATGTGCTGACTCTAAAGCAGGAATAATCCCTTCAAGTTCACTTAAAATATGGAATCCTTTTAATGCAATTTTATCATTTACAGCAAAATATTCAGCCCTTTTTGTTTCTTTATAGAAAGAATGTTCTGGTCCAACTCCTGGATAATCAAGTCCTGCTGAAACTGAATGAGTTGTTTTTATCTGTCCATAATTGTTCTGCAAAACATATGAAAAACTTCCATGTAAAACTCCTTTTTGTCCTTTTGAAAGAGTTGCTGCATGTCTTCCTGTATTTATCCCGGTTCCACCTGCTTCAATTCCAATAAATCTAACATTTTTATATTTGTAAAACGGATGGAATAAACCGATACTATTGCTTCCACCTCCAACGCATGCCAATAAAAAATCAGGGAATCTTCCTTCTTTTTCAATAATTTGCTTTTTTGTTTCTTTTCCTATAACTGACTGAAAGTTTCTTACAATCATAGGATAAGGATGGGGACCAACAACTGAACCAATAACATAATGAGTAGTTTTGAAATTGGTAATCCAGTCCCTCATCGCTTCATTTATAGCATCTTTTAATGTTTTACTTCCTGAATTTACGGAAATTACTTTTGCCCCAAGAAGTTTCATTCTATAAACATTTAACTTTTGTCTTTCAACATCAATTTCTCCCATATAAACTTCGCATTTCATATTAAGTAAAGAACAAGCAGTCGCAGTTGCAACACCATGCTGACCGGCTCCTGTTTCTGCAATTATTCTTGTTTTACCCATCATTTTTGCAAGAAGAACCTGACCGAGAGTATTATTTATTTTATGAGCACCTGTAAATGCAAGGTCCTCTCTTTTTAAATAAACTTTAAATCCAAGAAATTTACTAAAATTTTCTGCATAATACAAAGGGGTGGGTCTTCCTGCATAGTCCTTCAACAAATAATTTAGTTTTTCCTTAAATTCTTTTGTTTTAGATATTTTTTTATATGCAATTTCAAGTTGTTCAAGAGGTTCAATTAATGTTTCAGGAGCAAATTTACCACCAAATATTCCAAATTTCCCTTTCTTATCTGGAAACATTTTTAACCTCTTCAATAAGTCTTCTCATCTTTTCGATATCCTTTATCCCTGGTGCAATCTCAACTCCTGAAGCAACATCTATTCCAAATGGTTTATATTTCTTTATTATATCTTTTACATTTTCAGGAGTTATTCCACCAGCAATAAAAATTTTATTAAAAGGTAGTTTATTTTTTTCAATCTTACTCTCATCTATCAATTTTCCAGTCCCTCCCAATTTATCTTTTGTATAAACATCAAGGAGGAAAAAATCAGATATTTTATAATATTTTATCTTTTTTAAAACTTCTTCTTTTGTCTTAACTCTTATTGCCTTAATGACAATCTTATTAGGAAAATTTTTTTTAAATCTTTCAATCATAGAAAAAGGTTCATTACCATGTAGTTGAATGCCATCTAATTTTATTTTTTTGACGATTTCATATAATTTTTTTTCATCGGGATTTACAAAAACTCCAATTTTTTTTACATTAGGAGGTAAATTTTCAATCAGTTCTTTTGTTTCTTTTAATTCTATATATCTTGGACTCTTTTCATAAAAATTTAAACCAATCCATCTAATACCAAGATTTATTGCATCAATAATATCTTTTCTCCTTTTAAAACCACAGATTTTTATTTCAACCATTAAATTTCAGGTAGATCTTTCAAAGCTTCTTTTATTTTTTCTTCTGGATATTCAAAGTCCTCAAGTTTCCCCTCAAAATATGCTTCATAAGCAGAAAGGTCAAAATATCCATGCCCAGAATGGTTATAGACAATAACTTTTCCTTCTGGAGCATCTTTTGCTTCATCAATAACTGCTTTTATAGCATGGGTAGTTTCAGGAGCAGGTAAAAATCCTTCTGTTTGAGCAAAAAGAACTCCTGCCTTGAAACATTCTGTTTGATGATATGCAACTGCTTCAACAATCCCAAGTTTATAGAGATGACAGAGCAAAGGCGCATCTCCATGATATCTCAAACCACCTGCGTGGATTCCAGGTGGAATAAAACTGTGCCCAAGAGTATACATTTTAAGAAGTGGAGTTGTACAAGCAGTGTCACCAAAATCATATCTATATAATCCTTTTGTTAATGTTGGGCATGCCTTCGGTTCAACTGCAACAAATCTCATATTTTCACCTTTAAGTTTATCAGGAACAAAAGGTATGATAAATCCACCAAAATTACTTCCTCCGCCAACACATCCAATTAAAACATCTGGTTTTTCTCCAATCATCTCAAGTTGTTTTTTTGTTTCAAGTCCTACAATTGTTTGATGGAGTAAAACATGGTTTAAAACACTTCCAAGAGAATATTTTGTATCTTCTCTTTTTACCGCTTCTTCTATTGCTTCTGATATTGCTATACCTAAACTGCCCAAAGAATTAGGTTCTTTTTCCAGTACTTTTCTACCAAATTCTGTCTTATCTGAAGGGGAGGGATACATAGTTGCTCCCCAGGATTGAGCAAGCAATCTTCTATATGGTTTTTGATAATATGAAACCTTAACCATAAAGATCACACATTCAAGATCAAAAAGTTTACAGGCAAAAGCAAGGGCACTTCCCCATTGACCTGCACCTGTTTCAGTTGTTAATCGTCTTACTCCTTCTATTTTATTATAATATGCCTGAGCGATTGCAGTATTTGGCTTATGAGAACCAGGAGGAGATACAGATTCATTTTTAAAGTAAATTCTTGCTTTTGTCTTTAATGCCTTTTCAAGATTTCTTGCTCTATGTAAAGGAGTTGGTCTATAGATTTTATATGCTTTTAAAATATCATCTGGAATTTCAATCCATCTTTCAGGTGAAAATTCTTGCATAATAAGAGACATCGGGAAAATTGGTGCTAAATCATCTGGTTTTACTGGCTGTTTTGTCTTAGGATGAATTACTGGTGGAAGAGGTTCTGGCAAATCAGGTAAAATATTATACCATGCCTGAGGCATTTCTCTTTCAGATAAATAAATTTTATTTTCTTCCATTTTCCCTCCCTTTTCAATTTTTTAATTCTTTTATTTTCTCTTCTATATTCTTACTTTTTAAAATACTTTCCCCTATTAATACCCCTTTCACCCCTAAATTTTTAAGAAGTAAAATTTCCTCTTTTCTTTTTATTCCACTTTCACTTATGACAATTATTTTATCAACAGGTATATGTTTAATCAAATTTAATGTATTATTTATATCGGTTTTAAGTGTTTCTAAATCTCTGTTGTTGATACCAAGAATTTTATTTTCCCAGTTGTCAACTAATCTAAAAGTCCTTTTTAAATCTTCAATATTGAATATTTCAATTAAAACTTCAATTGAAATCTTTTCACAAATTTTTATAAATTTTTTTATTTCTTGGTTTTCAAGAATTCTTACAATTAAAAGAATAAAATCTGCACCATAATACTTACCTTCATAAATTTGATATTCATCTATAATAAAGTCTTTCATTAAAATTGGAAGAGTAACTGCTTCTCTTACTGTTTTCAAATCTTCAATAGAACCAGAAAAATATGGTTCACAGGTCAAAACAGAAATACCACTTATACCAGATTTTTGATATATTAAGGAAGTAGTTTTAAAATCTAAATTGAAGTTAATTAAACCTGCTGAAGGAGAACATCTTTTTAATTCTGCAATTATACCAAACTTATTTTTTAAACTCTTATATATACTTAAATTTTTAATTTTTTCAACTTTTTCTGAAATCTTTTCAAGTGGAAATTTTTTCTTTTTTTCTTCAACAATATTCTTTTTAACTTCAATTATCTCTGAGAGTATATTCATTTTTCTTCTTTCAATAATTTAATAAATTTTTCTGCAATTTCTTTTCTTTCAGGATAAGTTTCTTTTATCTTTTCCCACTCTTTTATTGCCTTTTCTTTATCATTTTTTTTCATATATATGTGTGCTTTTAAATTTTCAACATAAAAAGTGTGTTGATATTTTTCACATTTTTCAAGATATTCAAGTGCTTGGTCAAAATTTTTTTCATTATAATAAAACCATGCAATTTCAAAATATAACCTATAATCTTCGGGTTTCCTTTCAACTCCTTTTTTCATAAATTCAAGTGCAAAGTTTTTTATTTTTTCTTTTTCTTCTCCCTGATATTTTGGAGCAATGCCATTAATAAGAAACCATCCACCAATTAAATAAGCATTAATATCTTCAGGTAAAATCTTTGTAATCAAGTAGAAAACTGGAAAAATTTTTGAATATTCACCAGAGTGCCAGTAATTATCAACTGTAAGATAAAGTATATCTACAATTCCTTCAGTTAAATCATAAAAATTACATAAATCAATTGCTGCCTGGTTTTTTAATCCAATCTCAACATCCTCACCAAAAACTATTAAACTAAAAAAAAGAAAAAAAACAACTGAAAGTTTTCTCATTTTCTAATATATTCAAGGATTTCATTAAATTTATTGTAAGGGATCCCCTTTTTTAAAATTTCTTCAGTTAATTTAATTCCATCTTCAATTCTTTTCACTCTCCCTGTTGCTTTAAGTAAAAAAGAGGTATTCAAACAAACTATATCTTTTTTAGGTCCTCTTTCTTTCCCATTAATTATATTCAACAAAATCTCTGCATTTTCTTTCACATTACCACCTTTTATATCTTCAAGTTTACATCTTTTCAAATTAAAGTCCTCTGGAGAAATTTCAAATTCATTAATTCTTTCATTAACTTCTACTATATATGTTTTACCTGTTAAAGTAATTTCATCAAGTCCATCTTCAGAATGAAAAACATATCCTTTAATACCAAAATTTTTAAAAACATATGGGATAATTTTCAATAAATTATATTCATTTACCCCCATAATTTGATAATTTGCTAAAGCAGGATTACATAAAGGACCAATAATATTGAATATTGTCTTAAAACCAAGTTCTTTTCTAATTTCTATAACATTCTTCATTGTTTTATGATATATAGGAGCAAATAAAAAAGCAAATCCAAATTTTTCAAGTAATTCTTCACTTTTTTCTGGTTCAATATCTATTTTATATCCAAGATATTCAAGGACATCTGCACTACCACATAAACTTGTTTGGGATCTATTTCCATGTTTTGCAATTGTCAGTCCAATAGAAGAAGCAACTATTGCACAGATTGTAGAAATATTAAAAGTTTGCGAATAATCACCTCCTGTCCCGCAGGTATCACAAATTATTTGTTTTTTTAATTTTAACTTTATCATTTTATCTCTTAACAATTTTACTGCTCCAGTTACTTCCTCTACATTTTCTCCTTTGACCCTTAATAAAGTTAAAAATACACTAGTTTTAATTGGGGAGATTTGTCCTTCCATAATTTTACCAAAAACATCATATATTTCATTTTCTGATAGATTTTTATTTTCAAGTAGTTTTTTAATTATTTTTTCCATTTTTTTACCTCCTCGGAAAAATAAGAATTGATTGAAAAAGACAGGAGAAAAAGATGATTAACGCCAGAAAAGATAATCTCTTAGATAATTCTTTTTCAAAATCACTTTAACAATTTCTCTATTTTTTTTCATAGATAAAATTTTAACAAAAATTTTGACATAGTCAAGTTTTTATTTTAAAATAAAATTAGTTTAATCGAACTTTTTTAGTTATAACTAAAAATGGAAAAACTATCTGAAGTTAAAGAAGGGAAATATAAGGTAATTGATATAATAAAACATGGAAAGTTAAAAAAATTGTATAATATGGGGATTTTTATTGGAGATATTATTGAGGTTATTAAATCATCTCCGGGGCCTATAATAATAAAAAAAGGTAATATAACAATTGGAATTGGATATGGAATCGCAATTGATATATTAGTTGAAAAGGTAGATTAAAATGGAAGAAAAGATAATTGCAATTGCAGGAAATCCAAATACAGGTAAGACAACAATATTTAATAGTTTGACAGAAACAAGACAGCAAGTTGGAAACTGGCCAGGTGTCACTGTTGAGAAAAAAGAGGGTTATTATATTTACAAAGGAATAAAGTTTAATCTAATTGACCTCCCTGGAACATATACTCTAACAGGAGAAAGTGAAGACCAAAAAATTGCAATAGATTTTCTTACACAGAATAAAGTGGATGTACTGGTGATAGTTGCAAATGCTTTACAACTTGAAAGAAGTTTATACTTTTTAATTTTGCTTTCAGAACTTCAAAAAAATATTATAGTTGATTTGAATATGGTGGATTTAGCAGAAGGAGAGGGAATTGAGTATGATATTGAACATTTAGAAAAATTACTTAAGGTTAAATTTGTGAAAACAATTGGAAATAAAAACATTGGGATAGAAGATTTGAAAGAAGAAATATATAAAAAGTGTAAAGAACCTATTTCTGAATATTTTAAATTTAATTATGGTGACGAAATAGAAAAGGCTATTAATGAATCTGGAAATATTATAGAAAAATTAAACCCTCCCTATCCTGTGAGATTTTTTGCTTTGAAGATTTTAGAAAAAGATGAATATTTTATAAATTATTTGAGAGATAGGACTGATTATGAAACGATAAACAATTTAATACTGAATTTAGAAAAGAATTATAGTAAACCGATAGAAAGGGTGTTAATAGAAAAAAGATATGGGGTAATTCATGGAGTTGTAAAAGAAGCAACTATAGAGAAAAAAAAGGAATTAAAACTGCATATTACTGAAAAGTTTGATAAAATTTTAACAGATAATTTTTTAGGGCCTTTAATTTTTTTAATAATTATGTTTATTATCTTCAATTTCGTCTTTCTCTTTGGAAACCCTTTTGTCAATTTTTTAGAATTAATCCTTGATAAATTAAAATTTGTTTTTCTAAGTATCAATTTACCTTTATGGTTAACTTCCTTAATTAATGATGGAATAATTTCAGGAGTTGGTTCAGTGTTGTTATTTATCCCAAATATTTTTCTTTTCTTTTTCTTGTTTTCTATTCTTGAGGATACAGGTTATATGGCAAGAGCAGCGATAGTTGCTGATAGATTAATGCATAAAATAGGTCTTCATGGAAAAAGCGCTATCCCTATGATTTTAGGTTTTGGATGTAATGTTCCAGCAATAATGGGAACAAGAATTTTAGAAAATAGAAGAGACAAAATTTTAACTTCTTTCTCAACCCCATTTATGAGTTGTTCAGCCCGACTTCCAGTTTATCTTTTATTTACAGGAATTTTTTTTAGAGAGAATCAAGGGATTATAGTTTTTTCATTATATTTATTAGGAATTTTTGTTGGAATTTTAAGTATCAAAATTTTTGGTTCTATTTTTTTTAAAGGGGGCTCTTCCCCTTTGATAATAGAATTACCTCCTTTCAGGATGCCTTACTGGAAGAGTGTATTAATTGAAAGTTGGATAAGGACAAAAAGTTTTTTAAGAAAAGCAGGAACTATTATATTTTTAGGAACTTTAATATTATGGTTTTTAAGTTATTTCCCAAATCCTAATAATTATGGAACAGAACTGAATTTTATAGGGAAAATAGGGAAATTTATATCTCCTTTATTTAGATTTTCAGGATTTGATTTCTGGCAGGCAGGGATTGCACTTATTTTTGGTATTTATGCTAAAGAACTTGTTGTTGGAACTTTTGGAACTGTGTTTGGAATAGAAAATTTACAGGACACAATTAGAAACTATTTTACACCTATATCTGCCTATTCATTTATGATTATGAGTTTATTATATATGCCATGTCTTGCTACTTTTTTAGTTTTAAAAAAAGAAATTGGAATTAGATGGGCTTTTGCTTCTCTTTTCTGGTCGTTATTTGTTGGATGGTTATTTTCAACTATTTTTTATCAATTTTTTAGTTTTTTAAAAGGGGGTTAATTTGTTAACTAAAAGTTTAGAGGACTATCTTGAAGCAATAAAAATATTAACTAGTGATAAAAAAGTAACAAGAGTAAAAGAAATAAGTGAATTTCTTGAAGTAAAAGGGCCTTCTGTTGTAAACGCTTTGAATATCTTGAAAGAGAAAGGTTATATAAAACAGAAAAAATATGGTTATATTGAATTAACTGAAATTGGTGATGAGGAAGCAACAAAAATATTAAATAAACACAAAATAGTTATGAAATTTTTAGTAGATATTTTAAATGTTTCAGAAAATACAGCACAAAATGATGCCTGCAAAATTGAGCATTTTATAAGCGAAGAAACATTAAACAAGATGGTGATCTCACTGGGAAAAAAGAAAAAATAATATTTTTTGAAATCTGTATATGTATTATTAAATTTTCAGAAGAGGAAAATTTTAATTTACCGAAAATTATGATAAATTATAAAAGGAAAAAAACATGAATGAATTTGAATTTATTAAAAAGGTGTTAATTTCTGGTTTTTTAAGTGGAATTATTGGATTTGAAAGAGAAAAGCACGGAAGAGAAGCAGGTTTAAGAACAATGATATTGGTTGGGATGGGGACAACTACAATTTTAATTTCTTCTTTTCGGGTTTATCATATTTTTTCAAATTTTCAGAATCCAATTTTAAGAATTGACCCAGCAAGAATTGCATATGGAGTTGTAACAGGAATGGGATTTCTTGGAGCAGGAGTTATTATAAAGGACAAAAAAAGGATAAGGGGTTTAACCACTGCTGCCTGTTTATGGTTTGTGACATCTATTGGGCTTGCAGTTGGGGTTGACCTCTATATTTTTTCATTTTTTTTAACTTTCATTGCATTAGTGATCCTTTACTTTTTAAAAATTTTTGAAAAAAAGATACCAATTGATAGATACAATATCATCAAAGTGATTGGAAAAGATAAACAGGAATTAAAAGATTATATAGAAAAAATAATAGAAGAGTATAATTTTAAAATAATTTCTTATGAAATAGAAAGGGATAGGGTAGAGGGGAAATTTGGATTAACCTATACAGTTAGATATAAATCACCTCAAAATATAAATGAACTTTTTGAAAAAATATCTGAAATTGAAGGTTTAGAGAAGATAGAATTAAAATAAAATATTTTTAACCCCAAGTGAAATTGAAGCAACGATAATTCCAGCCATCAAAATTCCCCCAATAATACCTATTAGAAAATTTTTAAATTTTAACTGGAAAATAATGGATGCAATTGTACCAGTCCATGCCCCTGTCATCGGCAATGGAATTCCAACAAAAATTAAAAGACCTATAGTTTTATAAATTTCTATAATTTGTGATTTGCTTTTTGTTCTATTTATTAGCCAATTGTTAAATATATTTCCCCACTTGAATTTCTCAAAAAATTTTAACAATCTCTCAAGAAAAAAATATAGTGGAATTACAGGTAAAAGATTGCCAAGAATAGAAATCAGAAATACTGTAGGTAAAGGGATTGATTTGCTCAAACCATAGGGTATTGCTCCCCTTAATTCAGAAATAGGTAGCATTGAAAGTCCAAGAGTTATAAGAAGATCTTTCATTCTTCCCATCCTTCCTTCCCAATTAAAGGGACAAATTGACACCCTCCCAGATTAATTTTTTCTATTTTTTCATTCCTTTTTATAAAAAGTATTAAATCCTGAGAAAATCTATCTCCAATAGGTATAATTAATTTCCCTTCATTTTTACTAAGTTGCGAAAGTAAAGTTTTGGGTATTTTTGGACTTGCAGCAGTAACAATAATTTTGTCATAAGGACTGAATTCTTCCCATCCTAAGGTTCCATCACCAATTTTTATTTTTACATTATAACCAAGTTTTTTTAAAGTTTTTTCTGCCTTTTTTGCAAGTGAGGCAATCTTTTCAATAGAATAAACTTCACACCCAATTTCTGCGAGAATTGCTGACTGATAACCACTTCCTGTCCCAACTTCAAGAACTCTTTCATTCTCTTTTAATTTTAGAGATTCTGTCATTAAAGCAACTATATATGGTTGACTTATTGTTTGTCCTTCACCAATTGGTAAAGGTGTATCATCATAAGCAGATTCTTTAAGATTTTCAGGAACAAATTCTTCTCTTGGAACTTTTAGAAAAGCAGCAATAACCTTTTTATCAGTAATTCCTCTTCTTATAATCTGACTTTCAACCATTTCTCTTCTCAGTTTTTCAAAATCTATTTCCATATTTTTTAAAATGATTAAAAAATATTAAAATAAGCATTTTAAAAAATCTAATTGTATCTATAACTGGTCTAATCTTACTTTTTTCTTTACTATAAAAAGTTTTAATTATTATTGATTTTATTCTTACTATTTTCCAACTGGATTTTATCAAAATTTCTGATTCTGTTTCAAAATGAGATGTATATAACTTAATTTTTTTGAGAACATCTGTTTTTATCAATCTTAAACCACATTGGGTATCTGGAATCCACTGGAATGACAATAATGAAATTAAAAAAGACATTGAAAGATTTGTAATTCTTCTTACAAAAGGCATATTTTGTGAAAAAATATCTCTTTTACCAATCCATATCCCCACTTTTGTTTTTTCTCTGTATTTTTCAACAAATTTTATTGCATCTTCTGGGAAGTGCTGCCCATCACCATCCATTGTTATTACTGCTGGAAAACCTTTTTCTATTGCATATCTGAAGCCAGTTTTTAATGCTTCTCCTTTCCCTTTATTAACTTTGTGAGAAATAACAATCACATTTTCCTTTTCTGAAATCTCTTTTGTTTTATCTTTAGACCCATCATCAATAACTAAAATATTTTTAAAATATTTTTTTAGATTCTTTAAAAGTTGTCCAATTGTTTTTTCTTCATTATATGCTGGAATAATAACAAGTATATCTTCAATCATTTTATCAACTTTTTTAGATAACTCAATTTTTCTAAATTTGGATCGATTTTTAAAATCCTTTCAACTTCATTTCTCGCTATTTTCAAAATTTCAATATCCCTTTTTATATCGCCTATTTTAAGTGGTAATATCCCATGTTGTCTTGTTCCAAGTATATCTCCAGGTCCTCTTAAATTAAAATCAAGTTCTGCAATATCAAAACCGGTTTCTTTTTCTACAAAATCTGAAAGTCTTTTATTTATCTCTTCGTCATCACTATATACTATTAAAAAACAATATCCGATTTCTCCACTTCTTCCAACTCTCCCTCTTAATTGATGTAACTGTGCAAGTCCAAATCTTTCTGCTTGTTCAATTATTATAAAGGAGGCATAAGGAATATCAATCCCTGATTCAATAATTGTTGTTGTTACAAGCAATTTTATCTCTTTATTTCTAAATTTCTCTAAAATTTCTTCTTGCTTTTCTTTTTCTATTTTTCCATGCAAGAGAGCAACTTCTATTTCAGGTAAATTTTCAGATATTTCTTTAAACTTTTCTTCTGCTGATTCTATATTTTCATTTTCTTTTATTGCTGGAGTTACAACAAAGCCAATTTTTCTCTGAGATATCTGATATCTTATAAAAGAGTAGATTTTTTCTTTATCTTTACTTGAAAATAAGAAGGTTATAACCTGTCTTTTTCCTTTTGGTACTTCTCCAAGAATTGAAAAATCCATATTTCCATATAATGTTAATGCAATCGTCCTGGGGATGGGAGTTGCACTCATTGTAATATAATGAACATTTTTACTTTTTTCTTTTAAAGTTTCTTGCTGTTTTACACCAAATTTATGTTGCTCATCCACAATAACAACTTTAAGATTTTTAAAATTTACTTTTTCATTCAAAATTGCATGTGTTCCAATTATTACATTTACCCCTCCTTTTTCTATCTCTTCTCTCAATTTATTTTTCTCTTTTCCAACTAAACTTCCAGTTAAAAGAAAAACTGAGATATTTTGGTTTAAAAAGAAAACGTTCCAGTTTATATAATGCTGCTGGGCAAGTATTTCAGTTGGACAGAGAAAAACACCCTGAAAACCTATTTTTGCGAATAACCATAGTACAAAAATCGCTATTGTAGTTTTACCAGAACCAACTTCTCCATAAATTAATCTTCTGATAAGTTTTCCTTTTTTTATATCCTCCACTATTTCTTCCATTATCTCTTTCTGATTTTTTGTGAGTTTAAATGGTAAATATTTTTCAAATTCTTCAATAAGTTTGAAGTCAATATCAATCTTCTCTTCGGTTTTTTGTTCAATGTGTTTTTTCCACAGTAAATTTAGTTGTAAAATGAAAAATTCTCTGAAAACTAAATAATCTCTTGCTTTTTCAAGATTTATCTCAGAAATAGGAAAATGGATATTAAAAAGTGCATGTTTAATATTTGAAATACCAATAGAAAGGCGTCTTTCAACAGGTAAGATCTCTTCAGGGAATTCTGAAAGATTTTTTAAAACTTCCTTTACAATCTTTCTTATATATCTTTGTGTTATCCCTTTTGTTAATGGATAAATGGGCAAAATCCAATCAATTTTTTTCCCATTATATTTTTCATAAAATGGATTTATCATTTCAAATTCCTTATTGAAATATTCCACTTTTCCATAGAATATAAAATTTTCTCCTATTTGAAAAAAATTTTTTAAATATGTCTGGTTGAAAAAAATGACATATAAAATCCCAGTGCCATCTGTTACCGCAAGTTTTAAATAATTTGCTCTTCCATATAATTTTCTTTCTTCTTTTGTAAGAATAGATGCTTTTATTGTACATATTTGTTCTTCCTTTAAATCACCTATTTTAGTTATTTTTTTAAGATTTAAATACTTTCTTGGAAAATAAAAAAGAATATCTTCAATTTTTTCTATTCCAAGTTTTTTAAAAATTTTTTCCTTTTCTTTACCTATACCTTTTATTTGATTTAAAGGAGTGTTCAAACTGACTTTCATTTTTCATCAAATAAAAATGTGTTAAACCTCTTGTCTGAAAGAAATTTATAGAATTTTAGAATCCTAAGAA
>JAMWCJ010000050.1 GCA_023818645.1 Candidatus Omnitrophota bacterium
AATTGTATTTTTAAATAGTGATGGAGAAGTAGAGATAGGTAAAGAACTACTACAAAGAAGAAATGAAAAATATGCTGAAGCAATTGTAAATTTTCTGGTAAATCATCTATTCCCAGCATTAGAAAATCAAATGGGTGAAGGGAAAAGTGTAAAAATAGGAATAATTACTCCATATAATAATCAACTTTGCACAATTTACAAATATCTGAAAAAACATGGATTAGAGAAGAATAAATGTATAAAAGTTGGGACAGTCCATTCATTTCAGGGAGAGGAAGCAGATATAATAATTTTTGATACTACTGATGTTGATATCTATCCTTCTCAACTTATTACAGATAAAAAATTGATAAATGTTGCTCTTTCAAGGGCAAAAGAACTTTTAATAATTGTTGGAAGTAAAAATTATCTAACTAATCCAAAATACTTCAAAGAGGATATAAGACAAATTTATAAAAGGATTATAGAAGAAGGAGAAATGTTTGTTAAAGGAAGGTTAATACTCTTTTTATTTTTTCATTGGAGCAAAAACTTCCTTTATTTTACAAAGTTTAAAATGGCAAGTTGGTTCAAAAGGATTTTTAGGTAACTACATTGTTAAAGATATGCTATTATATTTAAGGAAGTTACAGTTTAATTTTCTGAGTAATTTGTTTCGCTTGAAGTTTTATTAGATAGATATTCTTTAATTGCGGAAAGATGTTCTAAATATGTTTTTGAAAAATGATTAGTTCCATCCCCTTTTGATAAAAAAAACATATAATCAGTTTTCATCGGATTTATAGCAGCAATTAAAGAATCCTTACCAGGATTACAGATTGGAGTAGGGGGTAACCCTTTATGAATATATGTATTATAGGGTGATCTTATTTTTAGGTCAGATTTTGATAATCTTTTTTTCTTATAACCAAGAGCATATTCAACAGTAGAACAACTTGCAATTGGAATATTTTTATTTAATCTTTTATATATAATCCCGGCAATTATTTTTCTTTCCAAACTTAAACTTGCTTCTTTTTCAACTATTGATGCAACAACTACTATTTTCTTTACTTCTTTCCAGTTTTTTTCGTTTATTTCTTCATCGTAAATTCTCTCAAATACATCTTTAAAATTTTTCCACATCTTCGTACATATCCCTTCAATTGAAATGTTATAAGGAAAGTAGTATGTATCAGGAAAAAGAAAACCTTCAAAATTATTTTTTTTCGCATATTCAATAAATTCATTACTGTCTTTTATAAGGTTTGCTCTATACAAGATCTCTGCAATATCATAGATATTTGAACCCTCTGGAATCATAATTTTCACAATAGCAATCTCTCCTTTAACAAGTTTTTCTATTACTTTTTTTAGCGGAGTCCTTCCTGAAAATTCATATATACCCGACTTCAATTTTTTCTGAATTTGATAGTGATTTGTCCAGAATAAAAACCATTTTATACTTTTTATAATTCCTTCTTCTTTAAGAATTTTCCCTATTTCATAAGCATTCTTATTTTCAGGTATTTCTACAAGTTTTTTGGCAGGCACAAGAGGGGGAAGTGTTATTATTTTTATAAGAATAAAGCCAAAAATTATAGCAAAGAAAAAAATAAGGGAAATCTTATTTTTTTTCATATTTCAATATTACTTCTCTTAACAATTCAAAACCTTTATAAACAGCCCTTTCTCTTATTGTTTGTCTATCACCAGAAAATATAAAATTTTCAGCAAATAAATCCTTTTTATAGCACACACCAATCCAAATAAGTCCAACTGGTTTTTCAGGTGTTGCTCCTGTTGGTCCTGCAATTCCAGTAAAACTTACAGAAATATCTGCTTTTCCATATTTCTTAGCATTTTTTGCCATATAAATTGCTGTCTGTTCACTAACTGCTCCGAATTTCCTCAGTATCGTTTTTGGGATTTTCAAAATTTTCTTTTTTAAAACATTACTATAAGTAACAAATCCACCTATAAAATATTCAGAACTTCCTGGTATATCTGTTATCAATTTACAGGCAAGTCCACCAGAACACGATTCAGCAATTGCAAGACGTAACTTTCTTTCTTTTAATAATTTTCCAATTAATTCTGGTACTGAACCAATATTCATTCCTAAATAATTCAAACCAAACTTTTCTCTTAATTCATTTTCAAATTCTACAAATTTTTCTTTTTCATTTTCTTTTAATGTTAAAACAAGTTCAATTAAATTAGGATGGGCGAGTATAGTCAAATTTTTTTTATTCTGTTCAATCAAAGTTCTTATCCTTGTTTCTACCTCTGATTCAGGGACTCCAATTATAGAGAAAATATTTGTTATTATATTTTCTCTTTCAAATTTTTCTTCAATATATTTTATTGAATTCTCAAGCATTGGTTTTAATTCATTTGGGGGACCGGGTAGAATCAAAATTAATTTCCCATTTTCTTCTATCAACATTCCAGGTGCAGTTCCATTTTCATTAACAATTTCCTTGCTTCCCTCAATAATATATGCCTGTCTTCTGGTTATTTCAGGTGGTTCAATATTCCTTCTTTTAAATTTTTCTTTGATTTCTTCCCAAATTTTTTCATCAAAAATAAGTTTTCTATTTAAACTTTCTGCAATAGATTCTCTTGTTATGTCATCAAAAGTTGGCCCAAGTCCTCCTGTAATAATTATAATGTCTGAGTTTTTATATGAATCCAAAAATACCTGTTTTATCTCTTCTTTATTATCTCCAACAACAACACATTTTGTAATTTTAAAACCAGACCTTAAAAGAATACCTGAAATTAAATTTAGATTAGTATTAACTCTACCAAAAAGTAATTCAGTTCCTATATTTATAACTTCAATTCTCATAATTATAGAGTTTGTTTTTGGATTACCAATTGATTAAATAGGTTGAAGATTTTAACAACTCTTTCATTTAAGTCAATTATTGAACAGGTAGGTATTTTTTCTTTGGGCAAAGAAGGACTTCCTGGATTTAAAATTATAATATTTTCTTTCTTTTCAAGTGATGGAATATGAGTATGTCCTGAAATTAGAATATTAATTTTCCATCTTTTTCCAAGGTCAAACCATTCTTCCTTTTTAAGAATATGTCCATGAGAAACAAGGATTCTTAAATCATTAAACTGATAAAGTAAAAAAGGACTTGAAAGAGGTAAATTTAAAAATGTTTGGTCAACCTCTGAATCGCAATTTCCTTTTGAGATTAGAAGAGGGATATTTAAGTTATTAAAAATATTTAATAATTCTTTTGGAGAGTATCTTTCAGGTATTGGATTTCCAGGTCCATGGTTAAAAAGATCTCCACAGTGAATAATAATATCTGAATCCTTTATAATCTCCCATGCTTTTTCCCAACCATCCAAACTACCATGAGTATCACTTATAACTCCAATTTTCATTTTTATTATTTTTGATACAGATTAATTTTTGGTTCTGTAGTAGCACTTCCATCAGAATAAATGACTGAATACCTTCCTGAATGAGGAGGTGGAATATCTTTGCTAACAGCAGTCATTTCAGTCAATAACCATATTGTAGGTAATAAATTTTCTAATCTTTTACCATTTACATTATCATTCCATATATAATTTGTTCCATATTTATTCAATTGGTCAGGTAAAGATGGACAGAAAAGAACTTTTCCTTTAATACCATAGGATTTCAGTATATTATGAATCCCTTTTTCATCATTTTGAGAAGAGGGGAAGAATTTAGCATTTGGTAAACAATCATTATCTTGGACGAACATAACAATACCCTGATAAATCTGTTTTAAATTATTAATACAATCTACTGCTTTCCCTCTCTGCATAGCAGCAGTATAAACACCAAGAGAAAGAGAAGTTATAATCCCCGTTACAAAAGTAATTTCAACTAATGTGAATCCTTTTCTTCCCATATTTTATATTTTAATTCTAAATTTTTATCATGTCAATTTTTCGGTTTTCACTTCAATATAAAATTGTCAGTTCTGAATTCCCTTGTCAATCCTTATTTCCCATCGGCCACCTCGTAGGTGGGATGGAGGTTGACTGGATAAATAAGATAGAGTAAACTTTAAAAAAAATGGTTTATAAGATAGCAGAGATTTTTTATTCTATACAGGGAGAAGGATTATTACAGGGATTACCTTTCATTTTTTTAAGATTTTCTGGATGTAACTTAAAATGTCCCTGGTGCGATACTAAATATGCCTGGGAAGAAGGAAAATTAATGACAGAAAAGGAAATTCTAACAGAAATAGAGAAGTTTAAAATTAAAAGGGCCTGTTTTACTGGTGGAGAACCATATTTACAGGGAATTGAAGTTATCTTTAATATTTTAAAAGAAAAAAATTATTGGATATCTGTTGAAACAAATGGAACTATCTGGAAGAATATAAAATTTGACTGGATAACAGTAAGTCCGAAAATAGAAGGACAGAAAATTCATAAGTTTGGCTATGACCAGAGATTTAATGATGTTGCAAATGAATTTAAATATGTAATTTTGAATAAAGGATCTTTTAATTTCATAAATAGAGATATTAAACAACCTGTGGTTTTACAGCCAGTAGATAACGATCTTGAAATAGCAGAAACGATTGTTAATTTTTTAAAAGAGAACCCATTCAATAACTGGTATTTAAGATTACAACTTCACAAAATAATAAAGATAAAATGAAAAAAGCTGTTTGTTTAATTTCTGGTGGAATTGATAGTTTTGTGACTTCTGCAATAGCAAAAAAGAAAAACTATAAAATTTACTGTCTGACAGTTGATTATGGACAGAAAGCAAGAAAAGAAATAGAAGCAGCAAAAAAAATTGCAAAATTTCTTAATGCAGAACAACATTTAATTTTAAAAATAGATTTGACTTTTTTAAAATCTGCATTAACAAGAAAAGATATTAAAATTCCAGAGAAAAAGATAAAAGGTATTCCTTCAACCTATGTCCCAGCAAGAAATACAATTTTTATTTCACTTGCACTTGGATATGCAGAAACAATTGGAGCAGAAGCAGTTTTTATAGGTGTAAATTCGGTTGATTTTTCTGGTTATCCTGACTGTAGTCCTGTTTATATAAAAAGATTTCAAAATCTTATTGATGTGGCAACAAAAACAACTATATATGGGAAAAAAATTAAATTATGTGCACCTATAATAAATTTTTCAAAAGAAAAAATTATTAAAAAAGCGATTTCTCTTGGTCTTGATTTATCAATAACCTGGTCCTGTTATAAAAATGGTGAAAAACCCTGTGGTAAATGTCCAAGTTGCAGAATACTTTTTTCTATTCCTGGAATTTTAAAATTGAGAAAAGAAATGTGAAAAAAATCTCTCGGGGTTTACCTTATAAGCGACATTAAAATTTCCTTTTTCATCTTCAATAAAATTTGTAATTCCAAATTTTTCTCTATTTTCTATTTCAACACTTACATTGCCTTTTTTAAATTCACATATATCTTTTTTAAACAGTATACTTGCAGCAAGTGGATCATGAAAAGTTATTATATCCCTTCCTCTAAACCAGATTTCAGCAAAATTAAGAATCTCTTTAAGCAACTTATATTTTGAAAAATTTTTAATTATATCTTCTTTTTTCATAACCACTTTTGTTGTAACATCAAGACCACAGATATATATATTTTTTACATTACTTTCAAAAACAATATGAGCAGCATAAGGATCACAGATGATATTCCATTCAACTTTTTTATCTTCAAAAAAACAACCTCCCATTATATAAATTCCTTTTAAAAGTTCAGTTATTTCAGGATAAAATTTAAAAAGAATTCCTATATTTGTTAATGGACCAATTGTAATTAAATTAACTTCCCCTGGATTACTTTTTACTGTTTCTACCAAAAAATTTAACCACTCATATTTTTTATGTTCTTTCTTATAAGATATTTTCTCCAGGTATTCAAACTGTTGGCATACTTTTTGCCTCTGCTGTCCAATCAAAGGTTGTTCTGAACCAGGGAAAATAGGAATATCCTTCCCTCCTTTTTCACATATATAACTTACCATAATACTTCTTTTTTCTACTTCACCTGTAACTGTTGTAACTCCTAATAATTTACAATCCGGGTTTGAAAGAAGATAGGAAAGACATATGGCATCATCAATATCAGATCCTATATCCGTATCAAGAAGCACTTTTTCTTCCATTTAATTCCTCCAGTTTTTTTGAAAATATTGAATAACTTTTTGTCAAAAAATAAACTTAGATAATTTTATCACATATAAACAAAATTTCAATTTTAAACTTGACAAAAAATTTTTTATATGAAAAAATGTAAACGATTACAATGAATGAAAAAATTTTATATACAAGAGGCGATGACTGTGGAATAAGTATAGAAACAAATTTTGCTATTTATATAGCAAGCAAATATGGAATTTTAAAAAACATTTCTCTTATACCTGTATCTCCTTATATTCAATACGCATACACTATTCTAAAAGACATTGAAGATATTAGTTTTGGTTTTCATGTTACTCTTACCTGTGAATGGAAAAATATCAAATGGGGACCCATTCTTGATAGAAATAAAGTTTCTTCATTAGTTGATGAAAATGGATATTTTTATCCCGACGGGAAAACAATGTTTGAGAAAAGAGTAGAAAGGAAAGACATGGAAAAAGAAATAGAGGCACAACTTGAATATCTTGAAGGTATTGGATTTAAAATTTCATATTTAGATATCCATATGGGAATTGAGTGGGTTAATAATATAGAAGAATTTATTTTAGAATTGTGCAAAAAGAAAAAAATAATTTTTATAGATAAACGATATAAAAAAATTCCTTACCATAACTTTAATTTTGACAAATTTCTGAGCAATCTTGAAAATTTAAAAAGTGGAGAATATTTACTAATAACACATCCAGTATTCTACACAGAAGAGATAAGTTCTTACTCAACTTATTGGGAAAATGGAGATGCAATAATTGAAAAAAGAAAATTTGATTTGATGATTTTAACAGATGATAGGGTAAAGAAGATGATAGAAAGGAAAAAGATTAAATTGGAAAGATTTAAAAGAGAGGATTGAAAATGAAAAAAATTATTTATTTATTTTTTATTTTTTTAAGAATTGTTTTTTCTTCTGACTATATCTGGATAGAAGGAGAAAATCCAGAAAAATCTAATTTTAAACTTAATATCTGGTCTGGGAAAAACCCTCAGATTCTGTCTAATGGTTCCTGGGCAACTTGTGTTCTCAATAAAGAAGATATACCAGCAAAATTACCAAAAGAAGGGATAATAATTGAATATGATTTTAAAGTTCTAAAACAGGATGATTATGATCTATGGTTAAGGATTGGATATGAATGGGCAAGAGCGCCTTTAGAATGGAAAATTGATGATAATGACTGGCAGATACTTCCATCAGATGCTCAAACAACAAATGTAATAGAAGTTGATTTCTGGTGTGAAGTTGCATGGATCAAAGTTTGTAAAATAAAATTGAATGAAGGGAATCACAAAATTACTTTTAGATTAAAAGAACTGAATAAAGAGAGATTAATTTGGGGCATTGATTGTATTGCTTTTATAAAGGGAGATTTTCTGCCTGATGGAAAATTAAAACCCAATGAAATTTATAATGATGAAATAGATATAAAGGCAAGGGATAACATATTTAAAATTGATTATATAAATACAAATGAAAGACAAGAGTTTTCTTTAAATGGGATATGGGAGATAGCAAGATATGATGATCCTGATATGGATACAAATCCTTATGAACCAGAAAAAGAAATCACTTCTGAAATTTTGAATAATTTAAAATGGAGAGGAATTGAAGTTCCAGGGGATGCATGGAAAAGACAGGAATTGACTTTTGGACATAGAATTATATATAGAACTAAATTAGAAGTGCCCAAACAAATAGAAGATAAAAGTTTTATTTTACATTTTTCAGGAACAAACTGGATTGTAAGTGTATTTGTAAATGGGAAATATATAGGAGGGCATAGATCAGTTCTTGTCCCATGGAATATTGATATAACAGAAGGGATAATTCCTGGAAAGATTAATGAAATTGTTCTGATAGTTAAAGGTCCGTATTATGCAATTGATTATAAATCATTAAATACATCTGATCTTGACCATACTAGAAATAGACCAAAATCAGTTTTCAGAAATACTTTTTTTATCGCACCTGTCTATCCTTCAACAAAAGGAGAAGGAGATGGAACCCAAATAGGTTTAATTTTCCCGGTTAAATTGATAATTGCAGGTAAAACTTATATTTCAGATATTTTTGTTAAAACATTTGTAAAGGATAAGAAAATTGAAATTGAATATGAGATAAAAAATAATGAAAAAACAGAAAAAAATTTAGAGATTCAGCCGGTTATAATAAATAAAAAAACAGGGGAAATAGAAAAAACTATAGAACCAGTTAAGTTTTCAATTTCTGCCCTAAATTCAAAAAATATTAAATTTGAAAAGGAATGGGAAAATGCAAAACTATGGTGGCCTGAGAGAAATCCTGATCTCTATATATTAAAAACAACTATAAAAGAAGAAGATAGAGAAAAGGACATACATCAATTACAATTTGGTTTTAGAGAAGTAAGTATTGAAGGAAGACATTTTCTCTTAAACGGTATTAAGTGGCATTTCTGGAATTGGGTTGATGTTCCAAGAGTTGAAACGAAAGAAGAATGGCTGGCTGAATATGAAAAACAAAATGATAGATTTCATAGGATTGCATATGATCACGATAAAATTTTTGGTTGTAGAGAGGAAGCACTTAAATTTTTTGATGAAAATGGAATACCTGGACGACTTTCAACCTGCATAGATGGTATGTTTATAACTTATAATCTTGACAATCCAGTTGTATGGGAGCATTTTAAAGAACATATCTATCAGGTAGTTAAAGCATATAGAAACCATCCATCAATTATGATGTGGAGTTTAGAAAATGAATTATTACTTATAAATGCTTTCTGGAGACACTGGAATACTTACAAAGAAATTGAAAATCAATGTGCAGAACTTATAAAGATTCAGGAACAACTTGATCCAACAAGAAAAAGTATCTTTGATGGAGGTGGAGATGTAGGTGGCTATGCATCAATAAACTGTCAGCATTACACTTGGCCTTCAGGAGAGCCATTCCCTATCTATGCATACAATTATCCTGAGAAAAAAGAATTAGCATATTTCGGAAGAACAAGGGAAATATATAACTGGGATAAAAAAAAGCCACTAATCTTAGGAGAAGTTTTCTTTTATGGAGGAAACCCAAACAATGTCATTTGGATTGGTGGACCCGAGGTTTATAGAGGAAGGGATAGAGCAGATATTTATGCAGCAAAATATGCAAGAATATGTATAGAAGGAGCAAGATGGCAGGAGGTAACAGGTATATCTCCTTGGGTAAGAGGATTACCTTATGCAGAAAAATCTTTTTCTCCTAAAGCGGTATTTATAAGGGAGCATAATAGTTGTTTCTTTTCAGGAGGTGAATTGAAGAAAACAATTAGAATTTTTAATGATGATAAACAGGAGGATAATTTAACATTACAATGGCAACTTTTAATAGATGAAAAGATTTATGAAAAAGGACAAAAAACATTTAAAGTAAAAGGTGGTGAATATGAAGAAGATATACTTAAAATTCAACTGCCGATTCTTACAAAAAGAACTGATGGAAAATTAATATTAAAACTTCTCTCAAATAATAAACCTGTCTTTGAGGATGAGAAAAATATTTCAATCTTACCTAAAATAAGTAAAGTTAGTTTTAGAAATTTAAATTCAAAAAACCTTTTTGTATATGACCTTGAAGGCAAAATTAAGGATGCTTTAAAACTTATTGAGCAGAATTTTTATATTTTAGAAAATTTCAATACAATTCCACAATCACTTGAGTATTTAATTATAGGTTCAAATAGTATAAATAAGGAAAACAGAAAGATTATATCGGAAAAAATAAAAGCACTTTTAAAAGAAGGGAAAAAGATAGTTATATTTGAACAGGAAACACCTCTGGAAAAAAATGAATTACCTGTAAATATTGAAATATCAAAGCAAACGAAAAAACCCACTGAAATTTATTCTGAATTTAAAAAACCAGAAGGAACAAGTGGTTCTATATGTTTTCCTGTTGCATTAAGTCATCCAGTTCTTGAAGGTTTAAAACAGGATGATTTCTTTACATGGATAGACGACTATAATTTCAAAGTAAGTTATAAAACACCAGAAAAAGGTGTTATTTCAATAATTCAAGCAGGTGATGACTTAAATCTAACACCTATGCTTGAGATAATTGAAGGAAATGGAAGTTTAATTTTATGTCAGTTATTGGTTGGTGAAAAATTTGAAAAAGAACCAGTTGCTCAAAAAATTTTATATAATATACTTGCTTATTTTGATAGAATTAAAGAAAGAGTTGAAAGAAAATTTTATATTAGTTCTTCAGAAGACCAGAAATTAAAGGACTTTATAAAGTTGGCAGGAATAAAGTTTGAAGAAAAGGATAGATTTGAAGATTTAAATGAAAACAGTATTTATATAATAAAAGGGACAAAGGAAAATCTTAAAAATCTCATAAATGATAAAAATAAACTTGAAAATTACTTTAAAAATGGAAATTACCTTGTGATATTTAATATTGATGATAAGTCAATCAATGAATTTAATAATCTTGTTGAATTTAATCATAGGATAAGGAAATTTAGAAAAGAAAAGATTTTAATAGAGGATTTAACAGAACCTTTACTATTAGGACTGACAGATAGAGATTTCAGTATGTTCAGTGAAGAAGTTCTCGCACCATGGATTAATCTTAATTGGATTTCTGATAAAGTTTTCACAAATATAGTTGATGGAAAGGAAATTGCTTCATTTGGAGGAGAAAGTAGTAAAGTGATCCAGGTTACAAATGGGCTTACAAATGAGGATTTCTGGAGATATGTTCAATATTTAAATGCTGATGGAGATTCAATTGAATTTAACTTTAAAAAGCCAGAAGTTATAACAGAGATAAAGGTAAAACCAACTTCTGGGCCATATTATAAACTTAAAGACATAGAGATTATTTTTGATGATAATATAAATAATAAACTTCTCTATACCTGTTCTAAAGAAGGTGGATTCCAGAATATAAAATTAAAACAACCCACTAAATGTTCAAAAATAAGAATAAATAACATAAATTATTGGCCTGGAAAATCTACTCAAAATCTTGTTGGAATTGATATAGTTGAAATTTATAGAAAAGTTGATAAATTGGAGGAAGGAGAAATAAAACCATTAACAAAACCAGCAGGAATAGTAAAATATCGGAAAGAAAAAGGAGGAATTTTATTGATACAGATTGATTATACTTCTCCTGATAAAAAAGAAAATATGTCAAAGAAAATCAATATTGTTTCAAATATATTAAGAAATCTTGGACAAGTTATAAAAAATGAGGGAATTTAATTTTTTAAAGAAATACTTTTTTATATCTTTATTATTTGTTTCAATATTATATTCTGAAGAAAAGAAGGAAGTATTAAGATTTTTAGTAATGGGAGACCCTCAATTTGGATTAAAAATACCAGGAGATTTTGAATCAGGATTTATATGGTCAAGTCCTTTATGGGAGAAAATGCCTGAGATATGTAAAAAACTGAATGTGAAATATTTTTTTATTTGTGGAGATATTTTTGCACTTGAAACTGCTGGTAAAAGTAAAACGGGAAAAGATGTATGTGATGAATCCTATAAAACTTTCTATAATGAATGGGAAAAATATTTAAAAAGATTTGAAGGGGTCTGTAAAATCTTCTGGATTGTTGGGGGACATGAATTTGCCTATTGCAAAGAGAAAGGAGAAACTTACTGGAACAATAGTAGTAGAGATTATTTTTTAAAAAAATATCCAGATAATATTCGTTATTTTATTATTGATGGTCAAAATATATTCATTCTTTTTGACAAAACACATGATTGGGATTATTTAAGTCCAGGTGGATTTAAAAGTAATGATAGTTTAATATGGTTGGAAAAAACACTTGAAAAATATAAAGATTTTAAATATAAATGGTTTTTTGGCCATGTTCCTCCAAGAAATGTAACAGAATGGTGGCCAAATAGAGAAATTTTGGAAGAAAATAAGAATATAAAATTGGCAAAACTTCTTGAAAAATATAAGATTACATCTGCTTTTTTCGGTCATGAACATGATGAATATTTTTTAGGAGATAAAGGTGGATTCCCAATGTTTGTTACTGGAATGAGATATCCTTTGCTTGTTGAAGTAAGTAATGATGAAATAAATTATAGTTGGGTAACAGATATAACAAATTTAAAGACATTTTTAAATGCTTTTAATTTACCAGTAATAGATTTTTGGAAAATAGCAGTTATGAAAAATAATGAAAAAATTTCTATAGATACAGAAAAGATAGAAAATGATTTATTTAAAGATTTAGATTTCAAATTTATTAAAGTTGATAAAAGTGGTTTTGTTAATTTAGAAAAATTTTTTGATTTAAAAATTGGGGATAAATTGGTTGCTATTAGTGAATTTAAATCAGTGTATTATAAATTTTGTCATTTAATGATAAAGAGTAGTTTACCGTTTTCAATATGGGTAAATGGAAAACTTTTAGAAAAAAATAAAGAGCAGGATGATAAATATCATTTTTATAGTTCATATTCAATAAAATTAAATGAAGATAAAAATTTAATTATTTTGTTTTTAGAAGTCAAAGGAGAAAAAAACTCTTTTGCTGTATTTAAAGATTTCAGTGTTAATGTTCTAAATAAATTTTCAAAAGAATTAAAGAATTAAAAAGACTTGACAAAATTAAAATATATGGGTATAATGTAAACGATTACAGGAAAAATATATGAATATAAAAGAATTTGCAAAGATAACAGGATTTTCAACAGCGACAGTATCAAGAGTTTTAAATGGAAAAACTTGCGTTTCATCAGAAACAAAAGAAAAAATTTTAAAACTTCAGAAAAAATACAATTTTTATTTAAACAGAATAGGAAGAGCATTATCAACAAAAAGGACAAAAATAATTGGAATAACTCTTCCACATTTAAATAAAACACCAACATTTGAGGATATATTTTTTCCAAATGTTGTAAAAGGTATGGAGGAAATTCTTGTTGAAAATGGATATGACTTACTTCTTTTAACCTCTTTTGAATTTAGAGAAAAGGAGAAAAACTA
>JAMWCJ010000146.1 GCA_023818645.1 Candidatus Omnitrophota bacterium
GTTACTGGCTTGTATACAAACGGAGTAGCGGCAACTATTAATGTTTTAAAGCCAGCAAAATAGAAATGATATAAAAGAAAGAAAATTATGATTGTTGAATAAATAACAAGCTTGCTCAAACCTTTTTTGTTCATAATATTAATATATAAAGCCAACTGTCCTTGGATTGAGAATACTTTTGAAATATTCATATAATATGAATATAATATTTGTCAACTAAATTTATATCAAAGTTTATCTGTTGAATTTCAAAATAAAAAGACATTTTAAATAATTCAGATATTCTACAAAACTTAATTTGTTCTTTCCCATTTTCCTTTTTCCAAAAATATAAGGAATTTCGACTACATTTTTATATCTTCCTTTTACTAAAATTTCTAAAAGAATTTTATAACCAATCGCCTTTAATTCGATTTTGTTTATAACATTTTTCTTAAGGATAAAAAATCCTGAAAGAGGATCTTTTATTCGTCTAATTGATGGAAAAAATGCTTGAGCTAAAGCTTTTGCTATTTCTGACGTGATTCTTCTCCACAAATTTAGTCCTTTAACACTAGATCTGTTTATATATCTACTCGCTATTACTAAATCAACATTTTTTACTTTTTTCAATAAATCAATAATTTTCTCTGGAGGGTGCTGCAAATCTGCATCCATCACACACAAAAGTTCACTTTTTGCATTTCTAAACCCATCTACTATGGCCGAGGCCAATCCTCTTTTCTTTCGATGAATTACCATAATGGGATATTTTTTTGCCAATTTTTCTGCAAGTATGCCAGTTTCATCTGGGCTATTGTCATCAACTATTATTAATTGATATTCTATTTCTTTTAATGAAGTATGAATCCTCCTAACTAACTCTGGCAGATTTTCTCTCTCATTATATGTCGGGATGATCAAAGAAAGTTTCGGTTTTGTCATTTATTAGACCTTCCTTTCATAAATAAAATAATTTGGAATCCCTTCAACTCTCAATTTTAAAGTATATTTTTCTTGGAGATAACTTCTAAAGTAAAGGTTGGATATATAATAATTTTCCATGTCGATGATGAATTTTGGTTTTTCTTTTTCTAAATTTTGAATCACTTTTTTCTCGTCAATATACTCTAAATAGGCAATATAAGAATCGAGATAATTGGAAGTTATCGGTATTCCTGTTGTAAAAGATATATAGTCTACAATCGAAGATTCACCAAATATATTATCGCCTTTTGAAATAGCATTCATCACATATTTAGAAATATAATGTATATTCTTTGAATATGTAGGATTCCAATAAAATTCAATTGTTTGAAAGTTGCAAACTATTGATAAGACGATTACTATAAGAAGAAATATTTTAACTATAGCATCCTTAGAAAACATAAACACTTTTGATGTCGCTATTATAACCAGTGGAACAGAAAATAAAAAGTAGTGGTACGCTATTGTCTTAAAAGTAAACAGAATGACTAAATCTGCTAAAATCGGATAAATTGAAAAAAGAAATGTAAGATTATGCTTCTTTTCAAAGGCCACAAATGTTGATATTGTTGCTAGAAAAATTGTAAAAAATCCGATGCTCAAGTATTGAGATGTTAATTTCTGTAGATGTGTTGTCATAGTTTTTGAGACTATTTGAAATAAAATAGTTTGGTTTATAAAATTGTATCCAAAGATTACATAGAAAGAGAAGAAAAAAATGGAAAATATCAAAACAAAATACAATGAAAACTTCTTAAGATTTTTTCTGTTTTTCAGAAAAATTAGTATCAAAATGAATGGAAAATATATGATTGTCAAATATCTTACAAATACTCCTATAATGTAACTTAAAGCAGAAACTTGGATTTTATTTTTAATCAATAAATAAATTGAAAGAAGAAAAAACAATAAAGACTCCCACATACCATATCCTTGATCTGAGAATGCTAAAAAAGTTGGAGTAATAAGGAAGAAAAGTGAAGAAAGAATTGCTATTCTTTGATTGTACAATTCTTTTGAAATTAAGTAAATTAACAACACTACTAATGAGCTGGAAATTAGTGGTAAAATCTTTGCTACAAGAAGTGACGTGCCAAACAACTTGAATAGAAAAGCTAAAATGTATATTTGAATGGGTGGGTGCACAAAACTGAATTCTTTATAAGGAATTTTTCCTTTAGCAACATTTTTTCCCATCAAATAGTAGACATTTTCATCTGAAAATGAGGGATGTACAAATATAGATTTTATGAAAAAAAGAAAGATTGTAATAATTGCCAAAATTATTTTAAAACACTCACTTTTTTTCATAAATTTCCCTGTAAATTTTAATTACCTTGTTAATAATTTTATTCCAATCGAAATTTTTTACAACATCTCTTGCATTTTTTCCCAATTTCTGTGATAAGCTCTTATTACTAAGCACTTTTATAATACATCTAGCCAAACTTTCAGAATCTTTCGGAATGAAAAATAAACAAGTTTTATTGTTTGTTAGGAATTCTTTCAAACCACCTACTTTTGAAGCAACTATTGGCTTGCCATAAGCCATAGCTTCTAATGCAACGATCCCAAAAGGTTCATAGAAAGATGGGATGACAACAACATCAGAAGAATAAATTGCACTTTTCAACATATCTTCTGGCACATTGCCCGTGAAGATCACTTTGTTTTTCACCTCAAGATTCTCAGAAT
>JAMWCJ010000147.1 GCA_023818645.1 Candidatus Omnitrophota bacterium
CAGTCGGTTATGGGCATGGATATGAATTTTGGAATGATTTTGTATCAACATTAAGAATGGTTGGTTATGATGGTGTTTTAAGTATTGAGCATGAAGATAGTTTAATGAGTGGAGAAGAAGGACTGAAAAAAGCAGTTGAATTCTTGAAAAATGTATTGATAAGAGAACCAAAACCAAAAGCATGGTGGACATAAAAATTGATATGGTAAGGATTATTATTGGAGGTTCAGGTGGTCAAGGTATTTTAACTTTAGGAAAATTGTTTTGCTATGCTGGAATTAAAAAAAATTACTATGTTTGTTGTTTGCCTACTTATGGTGCTGAAATGAGAGGGGGATATATTTACAATTTTGTTACAATATCCAGAAAAAAAGAAACTTTCTCTCCAATAAGTGAAAGTTGTGATATAGGTGTATTTTTAAATGAAATGTCTTATAAAATGCTAAAAAAGTATTTAAAAAAAGATGCATATTTAATACTCAATTCTTCACTTATAAAAATAATTAAAAAGAATGAAAAAAATATAGAAATACCGGCAACTGAAATAGGAGAAAAAATAGGAGACATAAGGATTGCAAATATGGTTATTGCAGGTGCTCTTTCAAAATTGATAAATGAAAAATTTTTTGATTTTAAGAATTCTCTTCTGGTAAGCGAAATAGAAAAAGTAATTGGCAATAAAGAGTTGATAAAATTGTGCGAATCTGCTATAAAACAGGGATGGAACTATTTAGAAAAATATATTATCTTAAAATAAATCATTTAATTTATATTATCATCCTCTTCCTTCTCTTCAAAATCCTCAAATTCCTCTGAAAAGATATTCATCTTTCTACAAGATCATCTATATCTGCAAATCCGATATCTAATGACTCACATTCTGGACAACTATCTTCTGTGCTTTCACATCTACAAAATACACAACCGCACGAAAAGCATTTAAAATAAAAAGAGCCACAGGTAGGACAAATAAAGAAATCTTTTTCATTTTCATTATTTTTAGCCATAAATCTTCTCCTTTTTTAAATATTATACCTATTTTTAATTGAAATTAAATTTTTTCAGGGTCGGGCATAGAAAATTTTACTTCTTAAAGTTAAAAACTCTTCTTTAATGGATAAATTAAGGTATAATATATAATCATAGGAGGTAAAATGGGAGAAGAATTGAAAGTTGAAAAAATTAATGAATATAAATGGATGATACCTAAAACAAAAGATATGCGTGTCCCTGGAGTTATTTTTATTTCAGAAAAATTGTTAAAGAAAGCAATAGAAGATAAAGCAATTGAACAAGTGGCAAATGTAGCGAAATTACCAGGAATAGTCAAATATAGTTTAGCAATGCCTGATGTTCATTGGGGATATGGTGCTCCAATAGGAGGAGTTGGTGCTTTTAATGAAGAATCTGGTGTAATTGTTCCTGGATTTGTTGGTTATGACATAAACTGCGGAGTTAGATTAATAAGAACAAATTTAACGAGAAAAGATATTGAGAATAAACTTAAGGATTTAATAGATGCACTTTTTTATAATATTCCTTCAGGCGTTGGTTCTACTGGAAAATTAAGATTGAAAAGAAAAGAACTTGAAGAATTATGTGTAAAAGGTGCAAAATGGGCTGTTGAAAATGGATATGGTAAAAAAGAAGATTTAGAAAATATTGAAGAATATGGATGTATGGAAGGTGCAGACCCAAATACTGTAAGTGATAGAGCGTATGAAAGAGGTCTTGAACAACCAGGAACTCTTGGCTCTGGAAACCATTTTTTAGAAATACAGGAAGTTATACAGGTATATGATAAAGAGATTGCTGAAAAATTTGGAATATTCCCTGGACAGATTACAATAATGGTTCATACAGGTTCTCGTGGTTTTGGTTATCAAATATGTGATGACTTTCTTGATATGTTTGGTAAAGTTGTTCATAAATATGGTATAAAACTTCCTGATAGACAACTTGCCTGTGCACCAGCAAGTTCTCCTGAAGGTCAGAAATATTTTAAAGCAATGAAATGTGCAGCAAATTATGCTTTTGCAAATAGACAAGTTATTTATTACTGGATTTGTGAAACATTTGAAAAAATATTGGGTACTTCTTCTGAAAAACTTGGCATAGAAACAGTTTATGATGTTGCTCATAATATATGTAAATTAGAGACACATACAGTAAATGGCAATAAGAAGAAAGTATATGTTCACAGAAAAGGTGCTACAAGGGCTTTCCCGAAAAATCATAATGAAATACCTGAAAAATATAAAGATGTTGGTCAACCAGTTATAATTCCAGGAACTATGGGAACTGCTTCTTATGTCCTTGTTGGAACAGAAAAATCTATGGAAGAAACATTTGGTTCTACCTGTCATGGAGCAGGAAGAATGATGTCAAGAAGTCAAGCAATAAAAGAAGCAAAAGGAAGAAGCATTTCAAAGGAATTATTAGGAAAAGGGATAATTCCAAAAGCAGGTAGTGAAAAAGGACTTGCTGAAGAAATGCCTGATGCATATAAAGATGTTGATGAAGTTATTAAAGTTGTTGAAGGAGCAGAGATTTCAAAAAAAGTTGCTAAAATGATTCCCCTTGCAGTAATTAAAGGATAATCCCATTAACTTACAAGGTAAAAGTTAGAAATAAAAACAGGATAAAGAGTT
>JAMWCJ010000051.1 GCA_023818645.1 Candidatus Omnitrophota bacterium
AAACTCAATTATTTCTATTGGTATAAGAGGTAGTGGAAAAGAAAAAGATGAAAAAGGAAATTTAATATATGGTGGTTTAGGGAAAGGAGCGATTACAAGTTTTAAAATAAAGGATAAAGAATTAATTTATCAAGGACATTCTTGGGGATGGTATTTACTTCGCAGTCAAACTTCTACAATTTTACCATGGGAAGACCCTATTCTTTTAATAGATGGTCCTGTTAGAAAAATTGTTGTTTGTAAAGCATTAAATCAAGATAGGAATTTTACTGAAGAATTAAAAGGGTCTTCATGGATGCTTTCAGGGAAAATAAAAGGTGATTATTACAGATACTTTATCTTATATTCAGGATTGCCATATTGTGAAGCGATAGAAACTATTAAAATAGAAAATGCAGAACCAAAATACCACTGTTTATACGAATTTTCCTGGTGTCCAACCTATCCAAGAGATTGGGAAAATGATAAAATTTATATTCCATTAGCAGGAAAATCTGTAGTAATAAATTTTCAAGATGAAAGAAACTATAATGCAAAAAAAGCAGAAGAAGGGTATTTAGCAATTGTAAATACAAAGGAAAAAAGGGGTTTAGGTATATTTTTTGATAAAGAAAATACAAGAGATATATTTTGTGATTTTTATGCTGCTGGACTAAAGAGAGAAGATGTTTTAAATAATGAATGGAATAAAAAATATTTTCATACAGGCGTAAGAATCTGGTATTTTTATGACGATTTTAATTTAAAACAAATTAGAGAAAACAAGTTTGGTTTTTATGGAATAACAGAAGAAAATTCAGATTTAATAAGAACTTTATATAAATCAATTTGGGAAGGAATTCCAATTTCATTTGGATTTCCTGAAGAAAAGGAAAAATGAGAAAAATACTAATTAATTTTTTAATTTTTCTTTCTTTTTGTTTTTCTAAAGAAAGAGTAAAGATTGCTATTTATGCAGGAGGAGGATTTAGAAATTTAAAAGAAGAAGAAATTAAAAGGATATTAAAAGCAAAAGAAGTTGAATATATTTTAACACAAGAAGCAGTTGGAACAATAGATGAAAAAACAAAAAAATTATATGAACTCTTTGCAAAAAATGGGAAAAAAATAATTCTTGATATCTGGTGGGGTCCTTGTGGAGATTATAACTGGGATAAATACAATTTTCCTGATATTGCACAAGATGAAAATTTAAGAAAAGAGTTTTTTGAAAAAGTAATTGACCCTGTAATTTTAAGTATTGGAGAAGAAAATTTATATGGTGTTCATATGCTTGAAGAAACAGGTTCTTGGTATGGATATGAAAAAACAGTTCATCCTTATTATAAAATGCCTGATGTAAATACTCCAAATATAAGAAAATATAACTGGTTATTGAAAAAAGAAACTGGACTTGATATGGATTTATCTCCTATTTGGAATAATGAAGAAAAATTTGCTTTCTGGAGATGGGCAAGTAAAACTATTTCTTCTTCATCTGCACATAAGGTTTTCTGTGAGTATATCCATAAAAAATATCCAAAATTAAAAGCATTCCAATTTGAAGGACCTCCTGATATTGCAAGGATGGAATGTCTTACTGAATATAAAGTAATGCTTGATTATTTTGATGGAATTGTTACAGATAATTATTCTTCTCCAAAAAATACATATCTTTTAAATGCATACAGAACAATGGCACCAACAAAAGAAATAGTTGCTTTAATTGCTGGATATTATGCAACAGAAGGAACTGATGAACAGGTGAAAAAGATAAAAGAAGAAAGATTTAAATATGCATATTTAGCAGGAATGAATGGAATTGGTTTTTTTGAACCAGATGGAATAAGAATAAAAGGACAGGACTTTCAAGAACCAAAAGTATGGGAACAAAATTTAGAAATTTTTAAAAAATATTATAATCAACCAGTTTATAATAAAAAAAGAGAAATTCTTATAACAAGTACAAATTTATCTGTTGGTGGATATGGAATAGACAATTATTTACCTTATGTTAATATAGAAAATTTTTCTTTTATTCCAGCAGGAGAAATCCGACTTATAAAAAATTTAGAAGAATATGAAGTTATTATAATTTTTGGACCGAATTATCCTGGGAAAAATCCTATGTGGAATGATGAATATATGAATAAAAAATATAATGTAGATGGTATTTTTGATTATAAAAAATTAAATAATTTTGTAGAAAAAGGAGGGATATTGGTTATTTCAGGGGTACCTTTAGAAAAAGGTTCTGGCTTATATATTACAGAAAATGAGATAATAATAGGGACAAAAACAATAAATAAAAATTATGCTTTACCAAATGAATGGGCAAAGAAAAACCTAAAATTAAAAGATTCTTATAAAGATTTATTTACTGTTACTTCTTTTGAATTTAAAGTAAGTGATAAAGCGATGGATTTAGGAGAAAATACTGGATATTTAGTTCCATATGGTAAAGGATATTTTTTAATTCTTCCTCATAGACCTTCTGGAAGAATAAATGTGAAAAATGAAGAAAGAGAAAATTATGGTAATTTTTTAACTGATATTCTTAATGGTTTATTCAACTATACTGGTAAAAAAGAACTCTTAAAATATATTAAGAGAGGAGGTTATTATGAATAAAATTTTTTTAAGTTTTATATTTTTTTTGATTTTAGGAAATATTTTATATAGTCGTGAATATGTTTTAGTTAGAAATGGTAAACCAAATTGTAAAATAGTAATATCTTCAAAACCAAAAAAAGCAGTTCAATTTTCTGCTTATGAATTACAGTATCATATAAAACTTATAACAGGTGTAGAAATTCCAATAGTGAAAGATGATGAAGAAATTATTGGTTTAAAGATACTTCTTGGAGATAATAAATATACAGAAAAACTAAAAATTGGGAAAGATTTAAAAGAACAGGAATATATAATTAAGTTTTTATCAGATGCAATTATTTTATATGGAAAAGATAAAGAAGATTTTGGAGAAGTTAAGTATGGAGAAGAAATTCCAAATGCTTATACAAGTTGGCCTAATTTTTATGACCAACAGGCAACATTATATGCTACTTATGAATTTTTAGAAAAGTTTTGTGGAGTAAGATGGTTTAATCCGAATGATTGGGGAACTATTTATCCAAAGAAAAAGACACTTATAATTGAAGGGGAAAATATAAAAAAGCAACCTTACTTTCTTTATAGAGAGATATATCCTGGTATGTATGTTTTTGATCATTATGACTGGAGTGTATCTGGATTGTGGAAGGTGTCTCTAAATCCAAAAGATTCTGACTACATAGAATGGGAAAATATAGCATATAAAAAATTAAAAGAAAAATTTAAGGGAAATGAATATATTGAGAGCAAAAGAGGAAGAATAAAACTATTTTTATTAAGAATGAGAGTTGGTGGAGAAAAAAGAGTTGCCAATCATTCTTTATATCATTATTACCAACAATATCCAGTTGAAAAATATCCAAAAATATGGGCAAAAGGTTATGAAGGAAAACCAAATCAGTTATGTTATACAAGTGAAAAACTGATAGAACTTGTTAGCAAAGAAGCAGAAGAATATTTTAAATTGCCAGAAGAAAAAAGAAGATGGGGACCGAATGTTTTTGCAGTTGAACCAATGGATAATAGTGCATTCTGTAAATGTGAAAAATGTCAGGAATTAATAAAAAAAGGGAAAAGTTATTCTTTTTATTCAAGTGGAGAGCATAGTGAATATCATTTCTGGTTTGTTAATGAAATTGCAAAAAGATTAAAAGAAACAAATCCTGATAAAATGATAATAACACTTGCTTATGCTTCTCATGCAAAATATCCTGAAACAATTAAACTTGAACCAAATATAGAAGTTATGTTCTGTTTTGCTGCAAATAGGAGCCCATTTAGTAAAGGTTATAAACATGAACTTGAATTATTAAAAGAATGGGCACTAAATTGTAAAAAAGAAAATAGACCATTGTCTTTGTGGCTTTATTATACATTTCCAAAAGAATTTGCTGATAATGGAAATTATTATTGTTTTCCAGGATTTTTTGCCCATAGTATAGATGAACAATTTAAACTTTTCAAAAAATATAATATTAGGGGTGTATTCCATTGTGGATATGGACAGGAAGTTGAAGGATATGTTACATATAAATTTATGTTAAACCCAGATGAAAATATTGAAAAATTGCTTGATGAATATTTTTCAGGTTTATATGGAAATGCAAAACAAGAGATGAAAGATATATATCTTTTAATAGAAAGGACATATCTTGATGAAAAAAATCATCCTGAAGGGGTCTCTTATGCAGAAATTAGTTGGAAATATCTTGGAACAAAAGAAGTAATGGGAAAAATTAAACAACTTCTTGAAAAAGCAAAAACAAAAGCAAAAAATGAGAGAGAAATATCAAATATAAAACTTTTTGAATATGGCATATTTAAGTATATGGAAAAGGGATATAATAAATATCAGGAGGTAATTTCTTTTCCATTTCTTGAAATAAAAGTTCCTAAGGTTGAAGAAATAAAGGACTTAAGAAATATTGACTGGTCAAAAGCAAATAAAATAGGTCCCTGGTATACAAGAGGAAGTAAAGAACCTATTGATAGAAAGATTGAAGGAGAAATTATTTATGATAAAACAAATATATATTTAAAACTTATAGATCACTGCGATACAGATAAACTTGAAGCATCTTCACAAGTTTTTCCTTGTGATGACTGGGAAATTTTTGTAGCAAAAAGTAGAGGTATGCCATATAGGCAAATTGCTTTTAACCATAAAGGTTTAATTGTTTTACTTTCACATGGAGAAATAAACTTTAGGAAAAATGTTGAAATACACCAGCATAATATAGAGGTTTTACCAATTATAGAAAAAGATAAATGGATAAGTATAGTTAAAATTCCATTAAAAGATATATCAATAGATGGATTAAAACCTCAGGAAAAATTATATATGAATATTGTAAGAGTATCATCAGGAAAAATAAATAAAACTGGGAAAATTGGTATAGAAACACTTGTTCCATATTCAAGTGTTCATCAACTTGAACGACTTGCAGAAATAAAATTTGATTGATTTTTAAAAAATTAATTACTTTAGGTCTGCATAACAGGAAAAGATAAATAAAGAAAATTTAAGCACCCATAAGTTGACTAAAATTTAAATTCAAGTTAAAATATATTATTATGGGAAGAAAAAGACAAGGAAACGGTAGAGATTCAAATCCAAAATATAGAGGTGTAAAGGTTTTTGAGGGTGAGATTGTAAAAGCAGGTAATATTATTGTTAGACAGAAGGGAAGCAAAATTATTCCAGGAGTTGGATGTTCTATGGGAAGGGACTTTACAATTTTCAGTTTAGTTGACGGAGTTGTTGAATTTATAGAAAGAGGAAATAAAAAAGTAGTTAATGTAAAGTCAATTCAACAATAAAATGTTAAACATCTCTATAGATTTAGAGTCCCTTAATGATTATAAAGACCCTCGTCAAATTTATACTTTTTTATCTGAAAATGAGATAAAAAATAAAAGTTATATTTCTCTTATTGGTAAAATTGCTGCCAAAAAAGCATTTTTTAAATGTATTGATAATAATTATGATTTTAAGAAGATAGAAATTAGAAATTCTTCTTCTGGTAGACCTTATATAGAAATTATTGATGATGAATTAAGAAAGAAATTTAAAAATAAAAAAATAGATATTTCAATTTCTCACACAAAGGATATTGCAATTGCGATTTGTTTAATATATGAATGAAGAAATTAAATTTTTAAAAGATAGAAAAAAGGACTCACATAAAGGTGATTATGGGCATTTATTTATTATTGGCGGAAGTCCTGGTTTAACAGGCGCTGTTTGTCTTTCTGGAATAAGTGCTTTAAGAACTGGGTGCGGTCTTGTAACAATTGGAATACCAGAAACATTAAATCAAATAATAGAAATAAAATTAACAGAAGTCATGAGTTTACCTTTACCGGAAACAGAAGACCATTATTTTTCTTTGGATGCCTATGATAAAGCAATTGAATTTATAGAAAAAAAAGCAGATAGTGTTTTAATTGGACCTGGTATTTCATTACATCCAGAGACAAAAAAATTTGTTAAAAAAATAATTCCTGAAATAAAAAAACCATTGATAATAGATGCAGATGCTTTAAAAATTATTTCTGAAAATCTTGAAATTTTAAATTCAGTTGAAAAACCAATTTTAACTCCACATCCAGGAGAAATGAGTTTTTTGACAAAATTTAAAATTGAAGAAATACAGAAAAATAGAGTTGAAGTTGCTAAAAGTTTTGCAAAGAAATATAATGTAATTTTGATTTTAAAGGGCTATAGAACAGTTGTTACAGACGGAGAAAATACATATATAAATTTAACAGGAAATCCTGGAATGGCAACAGCAGGAACTGGAGATGTCCTTGCAGGAATTATAGGTGGTATTTTATCTCAGGGTGAAGATAAATTTATATCTGCTAAATATGGTGTTTTTATTCATGGACTTGCTGGTGACCTTGCTAAAAAAGAAAAAGGAGAGATTTCATTGATTGCTTCTGATATAATAGAAAAAATACCTGATGTTTTTAAATATTTAAAAAAAGGGGGCAAAAATGACTTATTTAGAAAGATTTAAAGAAACGGTTTATTTTGGAAAACCAGATAAATCCTTTATGTGGCCTCAATGGGTTTTTCAAGATACAATAAAGAGATGGCAGAAAGAAGGGATGCCAAATGATGTTCATTTTAATACATATTTTGGATTTGACAGGGTTGCATATGCTCCTATAAATCTTGGTTTTATTCCAGCGCCTGAAGTTAAAGTTATTGAAGAAGATAAAGAAACAGCAACTTATATTGATGACATTGGAAATAAATGGAAAAGATGGAAGGATAGAGAAATTGGAATGAGTCAGTGGATTGATTTCTGTATAAAAGATGAAGAGACATGGGAAAATGTAAAAAAGAGATTAAATCCAGATTCACCTTTAAGATATCCTGAGTATTATGATGACTGGAAAAGATGTGTAAAAGATAGAGATTATCCTTTAGGTATACAGGCAGGTTCTTTTTATGGATGGATAAGAAACTGGATGGGTGTAGAAAATTTATCTGTTATGTTTTATGATAATCCTTCACTTGTAAAAGAAATTATAAATTATGTGGCAGATTTTGTTATTAAAGTTCTTGAAAGAGTTGTAAGTGAAGTTAAAATTGATTTTGCAAATATATGGGAAGACCTTGGAATGAAACAAGGTCCTTTACTTTCCCCAAATACATTTCAGGAATTTTGTCTTCCTTCCTATAAAAAAGTATGTTCATTTTTAAAAAGTTATGATATAGATGTTATTATGGTTGATTCTGATGGAAATAATGATGTTATAGTTCCATTATGGCTTGAGGCAGGTGTAAATATGCTTTATCCTCTTGAAGTTGCTGCAAATACAGATGCGATTGAATATAGAAAAAAATATGAGAAAAGATTGATACTTATGGGAAATATAGATAAAAGAGCATTAAGACATACAAAAAAAGAAGTAGAAGATGAAGTTATGAAAAAAGTTCCATTTTTGTTGAAAGAAGGTGGTTATTTCCCATTTGTAGATCATGCAGTTCCTCCTGATGTTCCACTTGAAAATTTTAAATATTATCTCAAACTTGTTCAAAAAATATGGAATGATATAAATAAATGAGATTGTTTTTCTATACATTAATTGGACTTTCTCTTGGCTGGTGGGAAGGAGTGGTTGTTGTATATTTAAGAGAAATATTGATTAACTTGCAACCAGATTTAACAAAATTAACCATTTCACAACTTACCAAGCCACTGATTGTTACAGGGAATAAGGGTTATAGTTTGCTTTTCATTGAAAGAACAAGAGAAATTGCTCCTATTGTTTTAATATTCTGTTTATCAATTTTATTTGAAAAAAAGTTGATAAGAAAACTTGCTTGCTTTTTGTGGATTTTTGCCATCTGGGATTTATTTTATTATATAACATTAAAAATTCTTATTAACTGGCCCCCTTCATTAAAAACAATGGATTGTCTTTTTTTAATTCCTTACCCTTGGATTGCACCTATCTGGCTTCCTGTTTCTGTGATGTCCTTTTTTATTTTAATTTCTACCTATATATTCAAAAAAATTAAGTAATTTTGCTACCTGGTGGAACATCTTGTTTGTCAGTTGTTAAAATTGAAAGTTTATTGTCAAAAAGAGTTGCAAGAAGCATACCTTTACTTTCAATCCCTCTAATTACTTTTGGCTCAAGATTAACAATAACTACAATATTTTTCCCTATTAATTCTTCTTTACTGTACCAAGGTTTTATACCAGCAACCATTTTTCTTTTTTCATCTCCTATATCAACTGTTATCAAATAAATTCTATCTGCTCCAGCAACATCTTCAACATCAATAATTTTTCCAACTCTTAAATCCATCTTTTTAAATTCTTCAAATCTTATTTCCATTCATCCCTCCTTTTTGTATACTATTTCCCCTTCTACAAATGTAATTTCTGCTTCAAAATTTTCATTCAATATTACTATATCTGCATCTTTCCCTTCTTTTATATATCCTTTTCTATCTGAAATCCCAAGGACTTTTGCAGGAATAATTGTTGAAGATATAAGAAGTTTTTCAAAAGGAAGTTCTGTAATTTTTACTAATCTTTTTAACATTTCAAGTTGTGGTAGACAGGTTCCTATTAGAGTTCCATCTTTATAATAAGCAGTTCCATCTTTAACAAAATAATTTAAATTTTTATATTTATAGACACCGTCAGGAAATCCAATACCACTCATTCCATCTGTAATCAAACAGAACTTATCAACTCCTTTTATCTTAAATAAATATTTAAGCAATTCTGGATGTAAATGTTTGCCATCACCTATTATCTGATATGTAAGATTATCACTAAAAAGGACTGCTCCAATAACTCCTGGTTCTCTATGATGGAAAGGTCTCATTGCATTAAACAGGTGTGTTACATGGTTTACTCCAATATTTATTATTTTTTTTGTTTGTTCAAATGTTGCATCTGTATGCCCAATAGATGGAATTATATCTTTCTTTAATAATCTTTTTATCACATCTTCTATACCTTCAATCTCTGGGGCAAAGGTTAACATTTTAAGTTTTCCATCACAAATTTGAATTATTTCATCAATATTTCTTTCTTTTAATTCACAAATCTCATTTTCTTTTATCATCCCTTTTCTTTTAACATTTATATATGGACCTTCAAGATGTATTCCAACAATTTTTGCTCCTTTCGTTTTTTTAATATTTTTAACAATCTTCTCTATATGTTTTTGTTCTTTCAAATAAGGCATAAAGACAGTTGTTGCTAAAATAGAGGTTGTTCCAAAGGATGCAACTGTTTTACAAATCTTTTCAATATTCTCTTCATCTTCAAAATTTAAAAAATCTGTCCCACCTGCACCCTGAATATGAAGATCAATAAGACCTGGTAATAAAAATTTATCCTTCCCATCTATAAAAATAGCGTTTTGTTTTAAATTTTTTCCTATCTTAATAATTTTATCTTCTTCAATATAAACATCGCCTGAAATTTTTTCTTGTCCTGGATTTATGATAGTTATATTTTTGATTAAAAATTTATTTTTTTTGTCCATACCTTTCCGAGTGGTACCTTTCATACCATTTTTCAATTTCTTTTATTGGTAAATTTTTGATTTTTTTATTTAAGATTTTTCCAGCAATTAGTGTGTAGAAAAAAATTTCAGCAAAATATTCACTCATAAGTGCATAAAAAGATGCTCTTTCAGGGGATTCTGCAAAGCAAAAAAGGCCATGGTTTTTCAGAATAACAACACAACTTTTTGTTTTTTCATATACCCTTAAGATTTCTCTTCCAATATTATCTGAAGTATTATCTACATATTTTGAAACAGGAATTTCTTTCCCAAAAACATCTGCATGAGATGTTGTAATAACAGGAATTGATATACCAAGAACAGAAAAAACAGTTATAAATTTTGAATGAGTATGGCATATACCTTTAACTTTTTCTATATTTCTGTAAATATATAAATGATGAGGAGTATCAACAGATGGCTTTAAATTACCTTCTATAACTTTACCTTTTAAATCAACTCCAACAATTTTCCCCTCATCAAGTTCTTCATAGGGAACACCACTTGGTTTTATATAAACTATCTCTCTATCTCTCTCTATTCCACTAACATTGCCCTGTGTTCCATAAACAAGATTATTTTTCCACAAAAAAATATTTGCTTTTAAAACTTTTTCTTTCAAATTATTCATTGACATTCCTTTTTTATTTTTAAAAGTTCTTTCATTACATTATATAAACTTGCATTATAATCATTTGTACCAAATGCATCATGAAGTTGTTTATAAAGATGATATAATTTTTCATAAATCTTTACGTTTTCACTTTTGGGTTTGTAGATTTTTTTACTAAATTTACAGATCTTCTCTTGTGCCTGTTCTACAGAATTAAAATATTTCCCAGCAATTGCACCAAAAATACCTGCTCCAACTGCACAGGTTTGTGGTAAATCAGAAATTTTTATCTCCCTATTCATTATATCAGCATAAATCTGCATTATTAAAGGATTTTTTTCTGCTATACCACCCGTTGCAATTATTTCGTTTATTTTAACTTGATAATCTTCAACTCTCTCAATTATAATCCTTCCGCCAAAACCAGTTCCTTCAATTAGACATCTAAATATTTCTTCAGGTTTTGTATTTAATGTTAGACCAATAATCAGTCCTGTTAATTTCTGATCAACAAGGATAGTTCTATTTCCATTATGCCAGTCAAGACATATAAGCCCTGTTTGTCCTGGTTTAATCTTTTCAGATTTTTTTGTAAAGTATTTGTAAGGATCAGAACTAAATCTTGGTATAAATTTTTTTGCAAACCAGTAAAATATATCTCCAACTGCTGATTGCCCCGCTTCTATCCCATAAAATCCAGGGACTATTGAGTCAGGAACAATGCCACAGATCCCAGGAATATCTTTCAAATATTTATTTTTAGGATAAATCATCATATCGCACGAAGAAGTCCCTATTATTTTTACTAACGTCCCTTCTTTTATCCCTGCTCCAACTGCTCCCATATGTGCATCAAATGCACCGACACTTATAGGTATCCCTTCAGGAAGTTCTGTCTTTTGGCTCCATTCTTTACATAAATATCCTGCTATTTGGTCACTTGGATATGCTTTTTCATAAAGTTTTTCTCTTATTCCTTTAAATGAAGGACTAATTTTTTCAAGAAATTCATTATCAGGAAGACCTCCCCAGATTTCGTTATACATTGCTTTATGTCCTGCTGCACATATACTTCTTTTTACCTGTTTTGGATTTTTTATACCTGAAAGAAATGCAGGAATATAATCACAGATTTCTATAAATGTTTCCATTGAATTAAATACTTTTTTATCCACTCTTGAAAGATGTAATAACTTAGAAAAAAACCATTCAGATGAATAAACACCTCCTATTTTTGAAAGATATTGAGGTCTTATTTTCTTTGCAATATCTGTTATTTCTTCTGCCTCATCACTTGAAGTATGGTCTTTCCATAGCCAAGCCATTGCGTTTGGATTATTTTTAAACTCATCATAAAAACAAAGAGGAACAAGATTTTTATCAACAGGTAGAGGTGTAGAACCGGTTGTATCAATCCCAATTCCAACAATCTTATCAACTGAAAATAGTTTTTCCTTTTTTGCTTTTTTAATTAAATCTTTTATAAGTTTTTCAAGACATATATGGTAATCTTTTGGATTCTGTCTTGCAAGATGAACATCCTTTTCATCAACAATGACCCCATCAATTCCAGAGGGATAATTAACAATACTTTCCGAAATAATTTCTCCTTCCTCAAGATTTAATATTATCCCTCTTACTGAATTTGTTCCAAAATCAATTCCAATTGAAAACACTTTAACCTCCTTTTTTTAAAATTGTATAATAAAAAATAGGGAATTCAAAATGGAAATAAGAAAAAAAGTAAAAGAAATTTTAAGTCAAATACCTGAAAATGTTATACTTCTTGCAGCAACAAAGGGAAGGACAGTTGAAGAGATAAACCAAGCAATTGAAGGAGGCATTAAATTTATAGGAGAAAATTATGTTCAAGAGGCAGAAGAAAAGTTTTTCAAAATTGGGAAAGTAGTTAAATGGCATATGATAGGACATCTTCAGACAAATAAGGTTAAAAAGGCAATTGAAATATTTGATATGATAGAAACAATTGACTCATTTAAACTTACAAAAGAGATTGATAAAGAAGCAAAGAAGAAAAATATTGTTTATCCTGTTTTAATTGAAATAAATAGTGGTAATGAATCTCAGAAATCAGGAGTTTTACCTGAAGATACAGAAAAATTAATTTATGAAATTTCAAAACTTGATAATATAAAAATAGAAGGACTTATGACTATGGGACCAGTTGTTAAAAATACAGAAGATATAAGACCTTACTTTAGATTAACAAAAAATTTATTTGAAAAATTTAAAAATCTTGGACTTAAAAATGTTGAAATGAAATATCTATCAATGGGAATGTCAGATACATGGAAGATAGCAATTGAAGAAGGAGCAAATATAATAAGGATAGGAACTGGTATTTTTGGCCCAAGAACTTGAAAAATTTATATTAAATATGTTAAATTAAAAATAATGGAAAGTAGAATAATAGATTTGAAAAAATTTATAAATCAAATAATAAATATGGATTGTGTTGAAGGAATGAAGTTATTACCAGATGAATGTATTGATTTAGTTGTGACGTCGCCTCCTTATGACAATATAAGAACATATCATGGTTTTAAGTTAAATTTACATGATGTAGGTAAAGAAATTTTCAGAGTTTTAAAGAAAGGTGCTGTTGCGGTGATGGTGATTCAGGATCAGACGATAAATTATGGGAAATCTTTGACATCTTTTAGAACTATAATTGATTGGTGTGACAATATTGGATTTAAACTTTTTGAATGTTTAAT
>JAMWCJ010000052.1 GCA_023818645.1 Candidatus Omnitrophota bacterium
CATGTTCAGGTGGAATAACTGCGAACCCATCCGATGTTTGGAAAGGCGAATATCCTTTAGATTATTCAGTTATAGATCCCTATTCAATTGATAATCCTTATTCTATATGGGAGAAAAATATTTCAAAAAATTATCTATCAAAAATATTTAAAACACAAATAAAAAAAATTGAAATAATTGAAAAAGATAAAACTAATAGAGTAAAACTATTGAATATCATAACAAAAAATGGTAAGATTATAAAAATAACAGGAACTGAATTTAGAGAAAAAATTAATCAAAATACATCTGTTTATTTTGATAATCCATATATAATTCCAAGCACAATGTTTGAAATAATTGATATGGGAGAAAATATCATTTTTAAAGGCAAAGGGTATGGACATGGTGTTGGATTATCCCAATATGGAGCTAAAAAAATGGCAGAAATTGGATTTGATTATAAAAATATATTAAAATTTTATTTTCCTTATTTACAAATAAAAAAAATATACTGAAGAAAGGAGAAAAATGGATATAAAAATTTATTCGGAAGTTCAAATAAACAAAGAATTTGAAGAATATATACGAGAAAAAATTGAAAAATTAAAAAAATTTGTTCTTGATGAAGGATATGTTGAATTTTATATTAAAAAAGATGGTCCTTTATATTTAACAGAAATTTATTTACATTCAAAAAATATTAAGATTTTTTTGAAGGAAAAAAATAATGATATGAATAAAAGTGTTGAAATACTTTTGGATAAAACAAAAGTAAAATTAAGAAAACTACACGACAAAATTGTAAATAAATAAAAAGGAGGAAAAAAAATGAAAATAGTTGATTATTTGAAAGAAGATTGTATAATCACTAATTTAAAAAGTAGAGATAAAAAATCTGTATTAAAAGAGATAATAAAAATGCTTGAAAAAAATGGCTATATAAAAGATAGTGAAAAAATATTGGAAGCAGTTATGGACAGAGAAAAACTTGGTTCAACTGGTATAGGACAAGGAATTGCAATTCCTCATGTAAAGACAGATCAGATAAATGAAATTATATGTGCATTAGGACTTTCACAAACAGGCGTAGATTTTGATTCTCTTGATGGAGAACCTGTTTATATAATATTTCTTGTTCTTGCACCAACAAAATCAATTGGTCAGCATTTAAAAACTCTTGCTAAAATAGCAAGATTATTAAAAGATAAAGTTTTTAGGAATGCTTTGAGAAATTGTAAGACACCTGAAGAAGCAATAAAAATAATAAAAGAGGATGAAGAAAAATTAAATAGTTTATCTTAAATCTAAAATGAAAAAAATAAAAGGGATTTCTGGTTCTCCAGGAATTGCTATTGGAAAAGCAAGAAAGTTAAATGATGATTTTTTATCATTTAAAGAAGTAAAGAAAATAAAAGATAAAGATGTAGACGAAGAAATCAAAAGATTTAGAGAAAGTATTAATAAAACAGAAAATGAAATTTTAGAAATCATAAATAATATAAAAAAGATTACAGATAAAGAATATGCTGAAATTTTTTCTTTTCATATTTCTATTATAAGAGACAAAAATTTAATGGAAAGAATAGAAAAAATAATAAAGAGCGAAAAAGTTACTGCTGAAACTGCCATAAAAAAATTCATTGATAAGTTAAATAAGGAATTTCCAGAGAATAGTTTTAAAACAAGAAAGAAAGAAATATTGGACATTTTTGAGAGAATAGTTTCAAATTTAAGTAGAAAAAATAATAGATTTAAAAATATTAAAGATGGAATATTAGTTTCAAATGACCTTTCTCCTACGCAAACAGTTTCAATTGATACAAAATATATAAAGGGTTTTGTAACTTCTATGGGGACGGAAACTTCTCATACTGTAATAATAGCAAAAGCACTTGAAATCCCTGCAGTTGTTGGTATTAAAGAAAGCATAGAACAAATAAAAGAAGATGATACACTTTTGATTGATGGCTATGAAGGAATTGTAATTGTCAATCCAACTGAAAATGAAATTGAAAAAATCAAACTTAAAGAAAAAGAAATAGAAAAACTAAAAAAGAAAATATATACATTAAAAAGTAAAAAAGCGACAACTTCTGATGGAAAAGAAATAAAATTATATGCAAACATACAATTACCAGAAGAAGTTGAAGCTGCTTTAAAATATGGTGCAGAAGGGATTGGATTATTTAGAACAGAATATCTTTATTTAAAAAGGAAAGATTTACCAACAGAAGAAGAGCAATTTCTGTCATATAAAAAAATAATAGAAAAATTTGGGAAGAAAGAAATTATAATAAGAACGATTGATGTTGGAGGAGATAAGTTTATCTCTGCATTTGAAGGACCAAAAGAATTAAATTCATTCCTTGGTTTAAGAGGGATAAGATTCTGTCTTGAAAAAAAGGATATTTTTTTAACACAAATTAGAGCAATCTTAAGAGCAAGCTATTATGGAGATTTAAAAATAATGTTTCCAATGATTACAACAAAAGAAGAAGTTATAAAAACAAAAAAAATAATTGAAGAAGCAAAAAAAGAACTAAAAAAAGAGAATTTAAAATTTAATGAAAACATTAAAATTGGAATTATGATAGAAACTCCTTCTGCTGCTTTGGTTTCTGACGACCTTGCAAAAGAAGTAGATTTTTTTAGTATTGGTTCAAATGATTTAATTCAGTACACTTTAGCAATAGATAGAGTTAATGAAAAACTATCTTACTTATACCAACCTTGCCATCCTTCTGTTTTAAATTTAATAAGAATTACTGTTGAAAACGCAATAAAAAATAATATTAAAATTAGTTTATGCGGAGAAATGGCTTCAATTCCAGAAATAGCGTGTTTATTAATTGGTCTTGGAATAGATGAATTAAGTATGGCACCAGTTGCAATTCCATCTGTAAAGGAAAAAATTCTTAAAAATAGTTATGTAGAAATAAAAAAAATAGTAGAAAAAGTTATGAATTTTGATTCACACGAAAAAATTATAAATTTTATTAAAAATAATCTAAAGTAGAATTTAAAAAGGAGAAAAATGGAAATAAATAATTCATCATTAAAAAAGTATGACAAAAGCGATATGTTCTCATTATTGAAGAACTTTCCTAAGCACTGTTTTGAAGGATATAATTTCTCTATTCCAGAAATAAGAAAAGATTTTGAAAAAATAATTTTCACTGGGATGGGTGGATCTGCAATAGCAGGAGATGTTATGAAAGTTTTAATAGAAGATGAAACTGAAATACCTGTTTTTGTTGTGAGAGATTATTCACTACCAAAATATATAGATTCTAAAACTTTAGTTATAGTTGAAAGTTATTCAGGCAATACTGAAGAAACAATAAGTTCATATGAAATTGCAAATGAAAAAAAATGTTCAATAATTTGTGTTTCAAGTAATGGAGAAATTGAAAAAATTGCAAATTATAACCATAATTTATTTATTAAGATTCCATCAGGAATGCCGCCAAGATGTGCTTTTGGATATCTTTTCTTTCCTGTTTATAAGTTTTTTGTTCAAATGAATATATTACCTCCTATTAAAAAACAATTTTTTGAGAAGATTGAAAAATGGGTGAATGAATTCTCCCTTTATGATAAAAATAATAAAGCAACAGAAATTGCAAACAAGATTCATAAAAATATTCCTCTTCTTTATTCTGAAAATAGATTATTCCCTGGAATTTTAAGATGGAAAACACAAATAGCAGAGAATTCAAAAAGTTTTTCATTTGTTAATGTTTTACCTGAGATGAATCACAATGAGATAATGTCTTTTTATTTTCCTAAATTGTTTTTAAAAAAAGTAATTGCTTTGTTTATAATTTCAGGTATTGAAAACGAAAGAGTAAAAAAAAGAATTGATATAACTTCAAATATTATTTCACAAAAAGTGAAAGAAGTTTTAAAATTAAATATAGAAGGAGAAACTTTACTTGAAAAATTAATTTATTTAATAATTCTTGGCGACTGGATAAGTTATTATCTTGCAATTTTAAACAAAGTTGACCCAACAGAAATAAAAGAAATAAACATTTTAAAAAAAGAGATGAAAAAGGGAGAAAAATAATGGGAAATTACTATTTCTTTACATCGGAATCTGTTTGTGAAGGTCATCCTGATAAAATATGTGACCAAATTTCAGATTTAATCCTTGATGAAGTTTTAAAACAGGATAAAAATGGAAGGGTTGCTTGTGAAACTCTGACGACACGAGGTATTTTATTTATTGCAGGTGAAATTACTACAACTGGCTATGTAGACATACCAGAAATTGCAAGAAATTTATTAAAAGAGATTGGATATACTGACCCATCATATGGTTTTCAATATGAATCTGTGGGCATAATAACATCTATTCAGGAACAAGCACCAGAAATTGCAATGGGGGTTGATAGAGGAGGTGCAGGAGATCAGGGAATGATGTTTGGATATGCAACAGACGAAACTCCTGAACTTATGCCATTACCAATAATGTTTGCACATAAACTTGTAATGAGATTAGCAGAAATAAGAAAAAAGAAAATAGTTGATTATTTAAGACCCGATGGAAAATCACAGGTTACTGTTCTATATGAAAATGGAAAACCAGTTTATATAGAAAGTGTCGTTATATCAGCACAGCATAATCCTGGGGTATCACAGAAAAAAATTAGAGAAGATATAATTGAACTTGTAATAAACTATGTAATCCCTCAAGAATTAAGAAGTAAAAATATGAAAATTTTTATAAATCCAACAGGTAGTTTTACTATAGGTGGACCAATGGCTGATACTGGAGTTACTGGAAGAAAAATCATTGTGGATACTTATGGAGGAGTTGGAAGTCATGGAGGTGGATGTTTTTCAGGTAAAGATCCAACAAAAGTTGACAGATCTGGTTCATACATCGCAAGATATCTTGCAAAAAATATAGTGGCTTCAGGATTAGCAAAAAAATGTGAAATTCAGATTGCTTATGTTATTGGTCAGGTAGAACCAGTATCTTTAATGATAAATACCAAAAACACAGGTGTTATTCCTGATGATGAAATTGTAAAAATTGTTAAAGAAAATTTTGACTTATCACCAAGGGGAATCATTAAAAAACTTGACCTTTTAAGGCCTATCTATAAAAAAACAGCATGTTATGGACATTTTGGAAGAAACGATGAAGATTTTACATGGGAAAAAATAGATTCAACAGAAATATTTATAAAAAATGCAAAATAAACTTCCTGAATATTCAATAAAAGATATAAATTTATTTAAAATTGGTAGATATAAAGTTTTATGGGCTTTACAACATATGCCTGTTGTAAATTATTTAAGAAATATATACAGTAAGGAAAAAATTTTCAAAGGATATAGAATAGGAGCATGTTTACATATTACTTCAGAAACAGCAAATTTAATTTTGAATTTCAAAAAAGCAGGTGCTGAAGTATATTTATGTGCATCAAATCCACTAAGTACTCAGGATGAAGTAGCAGCATATTTAGTTAAACAAGGAATATCTGTGTTTGGAAAAAGAAATGAAAGCAGTGAAGAATATTATAAAAATATAGAGAATGTTGCAAAAACTATGCCTCATTTTATTATAGATGATGGAGGAGATTTAATCACATTTGTCCATCAAAACCAAAAATATATAAGAAATGTTATAGGAGCGACAGAAGAAACAACAACTGGTGTTATCCGTCTTAAAAATTTATATAATCAGAAACTTCTTAAATTTCCAATAATTGCAGTAAATAATGCAAAGACAAAGTATTTATTTGATAATAGATATGGGACAGGACAATCAACAGTTGATGGACTTTTAAGAGCAACCAATATTTTAATTGCTGGAAAAACTGTTGTTGTTTGTGGATATGGATGGTGTGGGAAAGGAATTGCTCAAAGATTTAAAGGGATGGGTGGAAAAGTAATAGTTGTAGAAATAGACCCGATAAGAGCACTTGAAGCAATAATGGATGGATTTTCTGTAATGTCAATAAACAAGGCAAGTAAAATAGGGGATATATTTATTACTGCTACTGGAAATACTTCTGTTATAACAATGAAAGAAATTAAAAAAATGAAAGAAGGTGTAATTCTTGGAAATTCTGGACATTTTAATGTTGAAATAAGAATGGATGAAATAGAAAAAAATACTCTAAGAAAAAGAATAATAAGAGATGGATTGACTGAATATTTTCTTAAAACTGGAAAAAAAATTTTTATTCTTGGAGAAGGAAGATTATTAAACCTTGCCTGTGCGGAAGGACATCCACCAGAAGTTATGGATATGAGTTTTGCAAATCAATTTCTATCTATAAAATTTTTAAAAGAAAATCCTTATATGGAAATAAATGTACATAATGTACCTGAAGAAATAGATAAACAGGTTGCAAAATATAAACTCAATACTATGAATGTGAAAATTGATAGTTTAACAAAAATACAGAAAAAATATCTCTCTTCTTGGGAATTAGGAACTTTATGAAAAGATCAGTTGTTATTGGGATTACTGGAATTTTTGGTTCAGGGAAAACAACTATAACAAAAATCTTAAGAAAATGGAAATATAAAGTTATTTCCTGTGATGAAATTGTTCATCATTTATGGGAAAAAAAGAGTGTTTTGAAAAAAATAAAAAAAATATTGGGAGAAGAGATTGAAATAAAAGGTAAAATAGATAAAAAAAGAATAAGGGAGATTATTTTTAGCGATAGAAAGAAAAAGCAAGAATTGGAAAATTTACTTCATCCAATGGTTTTTGATAAGATTAATAAAGAAATACTTGACACAAAAAAAAATGGAGGTATAATATTCATAGAAATTCCCCTATTGTTTGAAACTAAAAGTGAAAAATTATTTGATAAAATAATTGTGGTAACTGCACCTCAAAAAAAGATAACAGAAAGGTTAAGCGATAAGTATTCTGAAAAAGAAATAAAAAATATATGGAAAAATCAATTATCTCTCTCATATAAAAAGAAAAAAGGGGATTATATAATTGATAATTCTGGTTCTATTAAAGAAACAGAAAAAAAATTAAAAAATCTTCTTACCAAATTATTAAAAGAAATAAATTGAAGTTTTAAAAAGGAGAAAAGAATGGAACAAATAAATGAAATAAATGTATCTACTTTAAGAAAATTGAGTATGGCGAAATTACAAAAAATTGCAAAGGAGGTAGAAGTAAATGGTATAAGTGGTTTAAGAAAAGAAGAACTAATTTACAAAATAATGGAAGCACATGCAAAGAAAAACGGATTAATTTTTGGAGAAGGTGTCCTTGAAATTCTTCCTGATGGTTTTGGATTTTTGAGAGTCCCTAATTATAATTATCTTCCAGGTCCTGACGATATTTATGTCTCTCCCTCTCAAATTAAAAAATTTGGATTGAAAACCGGAGACACTGTTTCTGGACAAATAAGACCTCCAAAAGAAAATGAAAAGTATTTTGCACTTTTAAAGGTAGAAATGGTGAATGGGGAACCCCCTGAAAATATATCTTCAAGGATTCCATTTGAAGAACTTACTCCAATCCATCCTAATAAAAGATTTATTCTTGAAACAACTCCTACTGAAATAACAACAAGAGTTATTGACTTAATAACACCTATTGGGAAAGGACAAAGAGGACTTATTGTTTCTCCACCAAGAGCAGGAAAGACAGTTATATTACAAAAAATAGCAAATGCTATTGCAAAAAACCATCCAGAGGTTTATCTAATTGTTCTTCTTGTTGCTGAAAGACCTGAAGAAGTTACTGAAATGAGACGAATTGTCAAAGGAGAAGTTATAAGTGCAACATTTGATGAATCGCCAGAAAGACATACTCAAGTTGCTGAAATTGCTCTTGAAAAAGCAAAACGACTTGTAGAACATAAAAAAGATGTTGTAATTCTTCTTGATAGTATAACACGACTTGCAAGAGCGTATAATATATTAGTCCCTCACAGTGGAAAAATAATGACTGGTGGACTTGAATCAACCGCCCTTGATAAACCGAAAAGATTTTTTGGTGCTGCAAGAAATATTGAAGAAGGAGGAAGTTTAACAATAATAGGAACTGCCTTAATAGATACAGGAAGTAAAATGGATGATGTAATTTTTGAAGAATTTAAAGGAACTGGGAATATGGAAATAAATCTTGAAAGAAAACTTGCTGATAGAAGAATATTTCCAGCAATAGATATAAATAGGTCAGGAACAAGAAGAGAAGAACTTCTCGTCAATCCTGAAGAACTTCAATTGATATGGTTATTGAGGAAAATTCTTGCGCCTTTAAATCCAATAGAAGCAATGGAACTTTTAATAAATAAAATAAAAACAACTAGTTCAAATATTGAATTATTGTTAAGTTTAAAAACACAGGCAAAAGAATATTCAAATTTTTAATCTTTTTATACTACCTTTTTATCAAATTTTTAATTTTTTGATACCAGTTTTTGAGACCATCGCAGTGATAAATTATTCTCTAATGTTCGGCAAGTGAATTTGAAAAACTATATCAATTAAAAAATTTAAAATTCACTTAAGTCCTGATAATTATCCATTTTTAATAAAATAGTCCTTTTTCAAATAAACTCTTCTATTCCTCCTTAAAAACCCCTTCGCAGTTTTATCCTAAATGATTTGAATACTCTCTCTACTATTTTACCAGTTTTTTGTGTTACTAGTTTCTCTTTATTTTTTTCCTTATTTCTTTTTTTCTTAATTTTGTCAACATCTGTTAAAAATGTCTTAATATGTTTTAGATATGCTATATAGGAAAGAAGAAATTTTTAGATAGAAAAATTAATAAAGGATGATATCCTTAATTTTTTTATGCCAGAGGTCAAAATCATCACTATGGTAAATAAATCTATCACAACTATCATATATAATTATTAATGCTCCTTTCCCTATTTTAATTTTTTCAATTTTTACATTTTCAATTATTTTTGTTTCTGTTTCTCCTATATTTTTTAATCTTTCAATAAATTCTCTTATATCTTTTGAAGCAAATGGGTCAATTTCAAGTCCTGTTATTGGGTCAATATTTATATCTTCTCCTATTAAGTAAAAAGTTTCTCCTTCCCTTATCTCTTTAACAAATTTATCAAAATGTTTCATCCATTCTATCCTTCCTAATTTCCTCATTATTGAATGTCTATTTTCAGGTCTAAAAGGAACAAAAAGATAATAACTCAACATATATTTATTTTCCAATCCATCATAGTCCTTTGTATAAATATCTTTAAGTTTTTTAAATAAATCAATAAACTCTTTATCAGTTAACTTATATAATATAATCTCATCTTCTTTTCTTTCCGGAAATGGACTCAATTTAAATTTTGTTTTTTTATCTGAATTTACTTTTATAAATATTTCTTTTTTTATTCCTGTTATACTTTCTGTAATAATAATTTTGTAAATTCCTGGTTTATCATTTTCCGCAAAATAAATTTTACATTTACCTTTTCCAGAATGTAATTGTAAATTTAAAATAGAATGAGATTTTAAATAATTCCCTTCAGGATCAAAAACTTCAACAATCCCTCCATAAACAACATTTTTAATTTTTTTAATCCCTATTAAAGAAATATCTAAAAATAAATTATCTCCTAACTTAATTGAAGAAGAAGAATTTACTAAAATATCTTTTGGAATTATTTCTTTATCAATCATCGCTAAAATTACTCCTTCTCCTGGATTTAAAATTATTCTATAATTCCCATCTTTATTCTTTTCATGTTCTTTATTATTAAAAAGATTAATCAAACTTTTATTTTTATCCTCAAGATAAATCTCTCCTTCAATAATTGGACTCCTATGGTCAGAAAAAATACAGAGATATTTAATCTTGTCAGTTGGGTCAGAATATAATTGAAAAGCCCAGTAAGGAATAGCATCCCCTTTTTCAGGTATATCTCTTAGAACCATTCCCCACCAACCTTTATTCAATTCTGTCTTCTCATAACTTAAAAATGAAATAAAATATTCATTTTTAACTTTACTATTTCTCTTGATCAATGTATCAAACAATCTTCTGTATGCTTCTCTACCTTTTTCATAAAAACTATTCCACCAGTTATCCCAATCATAAATAAAATTTAGATATATAACTTTCCCTTTGCCATATTTTCTTTCTAATATTGCTGGAGTCCCATCTTTATATTTTGCAATAATTTTTACATCCTCTTTTAATTCTAAAACCTTGTCTCTGCCTTTGCTTTTTAATAAAAGTCCTTTTATTTCAGGATAAATATCACTTTCAATAAAAAATTCTTCTACATTTACTTTTTGGGATGTATTTAACAGTTTAAATCCAAGTAATTCACTAAGTCCACTTTCTTCTGATGGATAAGTAGTATAAAAATTACCATAATTTGAAACTGCAGCAATCCAAGGTGTTGATATTAAAATACCTCCATTTTTAACAAAATCTTTAATTTTTTCTCCTTGTTGTTTATTTATCACTTGACTATATGAAAGGATTAAAACAGAAAGGTCTTTAAATTCTTCTAATTTTACTACTTTTGCTACATATCCACTTTCTTCTAATGCTGAATAAATAGGTGCATTGCAGGAAATTGATGAACCAAAATGCTGCCCTAAAATTCCTTTTGGTAATGGTTGTTCTGGGATAAAAATACCAAGCCCTTTTGTATAACTAACTCTTTTATGAAGTAATATTGGTTCTATATTTTTTATTTTTTTTCTTAATTCTTTTGTCCAGAAACTTGCTCTTGTATGTGTTAGGTCAGGATTGAAAGTTAATGGAGTATCAACCCAGTAGTCAATATGAGTATTACCTGCAATTATTGAAGATATAACAGTGCAATTCCATAAAGTAAATAAATCAAAATATGCCCACATAGCACCAGAAAAACCTGGTATATCTCCATAATCTCTCCTTGCTATTTCATTTCCAACAAGTCCTGTTTCTTTTGGATAAAATGGACCAAGACCAGCAAAATTATAAACATCTACTTTTGGATAAAATCCACCAGGAGCAGAACATATAGTTAGAGGAACTGGATTTCTATTCTTCTTATATATCTCTGTTGCCAAATCACAGTATTTCTGATAATACCAGTCAAAAAATCTATATGTCTGATAATAAGGAGAAGTATAAGCAAGATATTTTTTATTAATATCTGGTTCTTTAAAATCAACTGGAATTTTTATTTTTTTCTGTTCCTGACTTAATGCTTCCCATGCCTGAGAAGTTACAAAAACAGAAGAAGGATATACACTTTTACTTTTTTCAAGAGGTATTTCATCAAAACTATTATAATTTGTATTCCATTCTTCATTTAGTTTTTTTATATCATTTTTATAAATTTCTCTTAAATATTCATCAAAAACTTTTTGAGGTATTTGTGGTGCCTTTTCTTCTTTCCAGTAATATCTTGTTCCCCAACCTGGACCAAATCCCCCCTCTTCTTGCAAAGAAACAAGACATTTACTCCTTGTATCAGTACTTTTATTTAAATTTTCTATAACTTTTTCCATCTCTTTTCTTACTCCTTCCCAATCAGGATACTTTATTTCAACTCCAAATGTATTTATTCCAGTGCTTTCTACATACTGCCTTAACCCATATCTATCACAAATATAAGTATTTCCTGGATATCCAAGAGAATTAAAACCTGCATCAAATAAAAGTTTCATTTTTGGATAAGAACCACCATATGTCCATAAAGAAAATTGAAACTGTTTTCTCATATCCCATATTTCATCGTTCTGTATCTGAATAAACTCAGAAGAAGCACAAATTTTATTTTCTGAAAAAACTAAAGATTTTAACCAATAACTTGAAAGATAATCAGGACTTTCTTCTGGCATTTTAAAATTAAAATTTAAAACTTTATTTTCAGTTTCTGACTTTATCTTTTCATTCTTTTTTTCTAATATTCTTCCTTCTCTATCTACTAAATAAACAAATATTTCATAATCTTTATTTTTAAGTTTAGAAATTTCAAGTTCAACTTTAATATCTTCTTTTACTTTATATGCATCTTTATCTGTTTTAAGATTAACCAAAACTTCTCCTTCATAAAAAATCCACTTATAACTTTCATTAATAATTTCTTCCCTTTCATCTAAAGCAAGACATTTTATATAAACATATTTATCTATTTTTGGTAAATCAACTGTAAAATTAAAAATTTCAGTTTTTTCTTCTTTTCTTTTTAATGTAATTTTTCTTTTCTCAATTAAATTTTTATCAGTATATCTTGTTGAAATTTGACAGACAAGTTCAATATTTGTTTCTTTTTCCAAATTATTTATAACTTTTACAGGAACTTCAATTTTTTCTCCATATTTAATTTCTTTATTTTCATCAATATTTAGATTTAAAAGAACAGGAAATGCATTCTCTCCATATTTAAGATACCAAACCAATCTATTAAAAAATGAAATCCATACTTCACTTTCATCAGGTCTATCACCAGCATAACTTTTATAATTTGTCCCTTTCCAATCTACTCTATCTGATGGAAAAGCATATAAAAAAACAACTTTTCCTTCCCCAACTTCCCTATACCAGAAATTTGGATAATTTTCTCTAATTGTTAAAGGAATACTTTTTTCATCAATAGGTTGATAAACAGGTCCATACCAGTAAGTTCCTGTTATCTCCATTGGAAGACCAATGGTTAAAGTATGGTTGGTTGCTTTTCCAGGAAAGAAAGTCCAGTTTTTTCTTTTTCCATCAAATTTAACAGGTATAATTTCAGATATAGGTGTATTTTCAAAAGTAATTTCCCATCTTGGATTTATAAAAACGAGGGATTTACCATTTTTTACTGCTTCACATATTTTTCTTTCTATATTAAAAAGTTTTTCTTTAATCTTTTCATCATTTGAATTTGGTGAAAAAGAAGCAAAAATAATATCAAAATCTTCAATATTCTCTAATAGATTTAATAGATATTTCTCTCCTTCTTGATTTACATATTCTATATCTTGTTTTGTTGGTTCAAGTGGTTTATTACATAAATGGAACCAATAATGGTCACCATAAAAAATTTGA
>JAMWCJ010000148.1 GCA_023818645.1 Candidatus Omnitrophota bacterium
TCCAGTAAGGTATAACAACTTTTTCCCATTGCCATTTTAGAATTTCTGAAAAATCTGTTGGCCATGGACATGTTACCCAATTTGGATATTTTGCATTTTCACTATCTCCTGGACACCCTGAAAAAGTAATAATTCTTTTTATACCAAGTTTTTCTGCAAGAAGAATTGTTTTCCTTTGAACCTGTTTATGTGATTCTGATATTTTTTTATCTGGATGGAGTGGATTCCCATGACAAGAAAGAGCAGAAATTTCAAGATTCCTTTTCTCAAATTCATTTTTAAAATTTTTTAATTTTTTCTCATCATTTAAAAGTTCATCTACTTTACAGAAAACATCTCCAGGATAATTCCCAGTCCCAACTTCAACTGCATCAAGGCCAAGTTCTTTAATTTTATCAAGCGCTTCAGGCAAACTTTTACCACCAAAAACAACTATAAATACTCCTAATTTCATTTTAACCTTCTGTTTTCAATATTGCACCATATTAAAGATAATTCCCATACTCTTTCCAAACTTTTAGCATCAACTCATATCTTTCTAAAGGCATTCCAGTATATATGCAATTTGAAGTTGAAAAAATATATCCATAATTAGGCATTCCATTTTTTAAAGCATATAAGCATGAGTTAATAACTTCTTCATTTGTTCCTGTCTGAAGTAATCCACAATTTACATTTCCTATTAAACAAACCTTATCTCCATACAATTCTTTTACAATTTTTATATCTACTCCTGCTTGAGGGTCAAGAGAATGTAAAGCATGGGGATTTGCTTGAACTAACTGGTCAATTATAGGCATTATATTTCCATCAGTATGTTTAATCGTATAAAAACCCATATCTCTATATCCTTTTATTAGTTTTGATAGATAAGGTGTAACAAACTCACCAAACATAGAAGGACTTAAAAAAGGACCTGAATTAAAACAATAATCAGAACATAAAGCAAATCCATCAAGATATGTTTTTTTCTTTAAAATCTCTGCTCTTTCAAGTGCCTTATTTACCATATCCTCTGCTTCTTTTTTTAATTTCTCTGGTTCATCAGCAACTCGTTGCACAAATTCTATCATTTTATCTCCAGAAGGAATTCCAAAAGTTGCATCACCGTGTATCATCAGGAAATATTTATCATCTATGATTTCTCTTACAAGGTCTATTAATCTTATTGTTTCTTCAGTGTCTGCCGGGTTTGGATGCAAAAAGATAGCGTCATGATGAAATGTCTCTGCTGTTTTAATGTAAATTTCTGCCATATCTTTTCTATGTAATTGTCTTTCTTTTTCTGTCATTTGATACCACTGAGAATAATTTCTATGAGAAGGATGGACTTTGCCAAATGCTTCCATAGTTAAATAAAAGACAAGTTCAAAATGTGGAACCCTTCCTTTTAAAGGTTTTCTTTCAAGCGCCGCTATAAATCTTTCTTTTGGTTTCATTTTTATTTATCCTAAGGTAAAACCAATCGATGTCTTTGTTGCCCAACTTACAAAAATCCATAAACCAGCAGTTACAAAACTACCACAGATCATTCCAAGGAAGAAAAATTTACTTTCAGAATATACTTTATTTCCTCCATATTTCATTAAAATTGTTTTTATTACCCATGCAATAAAGACCGAAAACCATGTATGGAAAACAGGATGAGGCATTCCAATTGCAAGGCCTACCGGTGATAATGGCCAGCCAGGGATTCTACCTCTTGCAAAAAGTATTAAAAGCATTAAAAATGCGCCTATAACAGAAAAAAGAAATTGTTTTTTTCCAAATGTAATAGGTTCTTTAATGATATTTATAATATAACTTGCCATAAAATTTGTTGCACCACCAAACTGCCATGAGGAAAGATTAATACCGCCATATTTATAAGCAAGAAAAAGAGTCATAAAAGAAGAACTGATTAAAGTAAAGATGATTGAAATTAAAATAGATAAAAATAATCTTCTTAAATTTAATTTAAAAGTATTAGCAAGTCTTAGACCATTTGCAGTAGAAACCATTACAAGTGTTCTGATATCAGCAGCCCATGGAAAAGATAAACCAAGGGATACAAGCCCCTGATTTCCAATAAATTGAGAGCCAAAAGTATAGATTGTAGCAGCTGAAGGTATTAAAGGAGCTCTATAATATGCAAGTCCTACTTGAGATATTATTCTTGTCATTCCAAGAAAAATTAAGATAGTTATAACAGTAAAATAGATTGATGGGATAATTTTAAGTCCTGTTCTATTTATCCACCAGACAACAAATAAAAAACATAAGATAAAACCCCAGAATGTGATTCTATAAGAAAATTCTTCCTTTTTTCCAGTTGTTTTTTTTATACTTTTTAAAAATATTTCTTTCAAATCCCTCCTTGCCAACCATAAACAACTTAAAGATAAAACTATTAAAGCGCCAAATGATTGAAAAGCAACTTCTTGACAAGCAGGATCTGAATAAGGCAATATCTGACCCATTGAATATCCTGTCATTTTAAAAAATCCAGTTTCAATAATAAATAAAAATGCAAATAACCATACACTTAAAAGAACATCTTTTGGCATTAGAAAAGCAAGCCCAATAACTTCAAATCTTACAGATAGAACCAAAGCAGTCGTAAATCTGAAAATTGGGACCCATTTATATAATAGT
>JAMWCJ010000149.1 GCA_023818645.1 Candidatus Omnitrophota bacterium
CGATTTACGAATAAATTTTGCTAAAAATTAACTAAAAATAGGCTAAAAATTATTACGCATTAAATTTATAGTAATTTTCATTATTATTTTTCCTTATTTTACCTCATTTTTACCTATTTTTCAACCCTACCCGAAATGTCAGGTATTTATTTTTTGATGACTCTGTGCTATTCTATAATTGTCAGAAAATTGAAAATTTAATTGCCTAAGCCTCATAGTTTATCTACGAGGTATGGCACAAAAAACCTTCGCAGGTATCAAGCTCCTCGTCAGAGCTCCTGCGAAGGTCATATCCCGAAAGGGGTATGGGTAGCCGAAAGGCTATCGCTGGCGGGGAGCTTTGTATTTCCCGCCTTCTTTAAACAAAGATATGGGATTTAAAATAGAACTTCCTCAAAGGATTAAAAACAAATCTTTTTTCTCAGAAGTTTACGAGGTGACTGCTCGCCAGTGTTTTCCACTAAAGAATCCTGACCAAAAAACTATTTTCGGCGGGACGCTACGGCAACTTTATGTCTTCGTCTTTTTACCATATTTTTGTATGGCAGCTGTTTTTATAGGAATCTATATAGCGATTCTGAGATTGTTGAAAAAGTAAATCTATGGAAGAAAAAATTAAAATAATTTGCTTATTTTTAATTACTTTGCCTTTTTTAATTACTTTGCCTTTTTTAATAGGAATAGGCTTTTATTGTTGGCAGGTTTATAAAACCCAATTGTATTACCAGTTAGAAAAACGGAAGGAAGATTTAGAAAAACAAGAAAATTTAATGACACATCAAGAATGTATGACAAGACTAAAAAATAGGAGAGAATATGCTAAACAAGGGCTTACGCCACCTCTTATTGGCTCCCAAGAACAACTTGAATTTTATAAAGATTGTGTGAAAGCAATTCAAGAAGTTGGCGGCTTGGAAAGGTATAAAGAAATATTATTTAGAAAATAAACCTATGAAAGAAAAATTAATACAATTCTTTAAAAACATAAGCGAAATGACTAAGATCTTAACGTATACAATAATTGGGGTTGCTGGAACGATTATAATCACTCTCTTGTTTAATTTTATCTTCCGTCTTGAATTACAATCTTGTGCCCTTTTCTTTATAATTCCTATTGGTGGAATTTATGTTGGGATAGGTTCTGCCTCTGGATTATTTTATAGTTATCTCCGCTACAATAAATTGATAAAGTTCAAACAATTCCTTATTGCTTTAGTTTTAGGCATTGCAACTTTTTATGGAATTTATTACGCATCTTATTTAACAACCTACATTAATGGCGATCATATTTCTAATTACGAAATTAATGGAGAAAGAATTAGTTTTACAAAATACTTGGAGCTTGAAAAATCCTCAGCGGAAATTAAATTATCTTTTGGAAATTTAGTAGTTCCTGGGGGCTTTGAAACTGGTAAAACATACAATACGATAATGTTTTATTTACAACTTTTAGGTTCGGTATTTGGTAGCATAGGTATCGGTCTATATTTTTTGATGGAACAACAAAAGAGATTAGAAGAAAATAAAAAATACCAAATAAATCTATGAAAGAAAAAATTAAGAAAACAATATGCCAATTAAATTAGAACGGGATTACATTGATGAAACTTTAAAGAATTTATATACACTATTAGGGATTCACGAAAAATTACCTCTAAAAGAAATATATCGCTGGATCAGTAAAGGAGAAATAAATAAAGCTAATAAAATTATTACAGAACATATCGGAATTCCCAATCCAGTTGATGTAGAATTCGTCAAAGGTAAGGAGCTAATTTCATCTTCATTAACTGAGAGAGAAAAGCCGTCTTTTATTGTTGCCCAGATAGAAATCCCACCGAATTTGCCAGTTTATGGAGACCCTACTCTTAGAAACTTTCCGATAAGAATAAAATTAAATAATGAGTTAAAACACAAATCTAAAGAAGTAATCGGTTGTGTTTTAGCTCACGAGAATACTCATCTAATTTTAGATTTGCTTCGGTATCAAGGACAATACAGAGAAGTCGATATAGATTTAGCTACTATTGTTTTAGGCTTGGGAGATTTAATAAAGAAAGGCAGAACATATACAGAAACGAATTACAATTTTTTCTATACTCAATATCGGACTGAAACATTTGGTTATTTAGATGAAGAATCTTTTAATTATGCTTATAGAAAAACAAAGGCTCTTTATAATTCATACAACAAGCATAAATCAGATATTCTAAGAGAGATTGAAAAATTTAAAAGTTTTTTGAAAAGAACCAGAGAAATTTATAATTGTTTTAATGAAAACCTTAATTGGATTACCAAAAATGTAACCTCACTAAAAATTCAGCCGAATGACTCTCAGAAATTTGTAGCAATGCAAAACTTCATTTTTCAACAAATTAATTTTTTGGATACTTTAACACAAAAAAATAAGATAGTAGATGAATTATCTATTACAGTAGCAAATAGAAAAATCTACTACCCCTCTGAGGAATACGGGTTTATCACAAGGATTAATACGATAATTAATAATGAATTTAACAACATAAAAGAGAATTATGATTTGTTAAAACAATGGCTAAAAATTCAAGTGAAATGCATTAAATTTATTCCAAAAATTTCGACTATAATAACTTTAGTAAGAAATTAATCAAAAA
>JAMWCJ010000053.1 GCA_023818645.1 Candidatus Omnitrophota bacterium
TAGAAAAATTGGAAGATATAGATAATATAAAAATTGGAGATGGAGAATGGTTTAAGATTATCTGGGGTGACTTCAAAGATAAAAAAGGAGATGTTCTAAATAGTTTTATAGGAAGACCAAATTTTGGAAGAGATTATTTTTTTAGAATTATGGAAAAATTAAAAATGAATGTTCTTGTGAGAAGCCACGATCCATTTGCAAAAGAGAGAATGTTTCAAAATAGATGTTTAACAATTTTTACTTCTATTGCATATGGAATTGAAAGAAAAATCGCAATTATAAATTTAAAAAAAGAAGTTAAAAGTGTTGATGATATTGAAATAATTTCACTTGATAAACCAGAAATTTAGAAATGAGAATTAGAAATTTTGGTGGTTATACTTTAGAAGAATATCTTGGGGGTGGTCTATATACAAAAGTTTATAAAGCATATTCATTTCTTGCAAAACCACCTTATGGAAATCCTGTTGCTATAAAAATCCTATATTTACGAGGTAATATAGTTGAAAGAAATAAACTTGTAAAACAATTTGAAAGAGAAGCGGAGATAGCAATGAATTTAGAACATCCAAATATTGTTAAGGTTTATAATTTTGGTAGATTTGATAATAATTATGCAATGATTATGGAGTATATAGATGGAAAAAATTTAAAAGAATATCTTTATGAAAGAGAAAAATGGGATTTAGATAAGATTTTGAAAATTTGTTATAATGTTGGAAAGGGGCTTGAATATATTCACCAGCATAATATAGTTCACAAGGATGTTAAACCAGATAATATTCTGATTTCTTACGATTTTCAAAAAATAAAGATTACTGATTTTGGAATAGCCAAACCACCTTTAAGATTCTGGCAGCGAGATATATTCCCTAAATCTGGAACAGTTACAAAATTTGGAGTAATATCATATATTTCTAAGGAACAAGCAGAAGGGAATGCAACTTTTCAATCAGATATTTATAGTTTTGGTATTACAATGGATGAAATTATTACAGCAAAGATCCATATTGAAAGTAAAGAGGATGAAGATTATTTCAAAAGGATAGACATTAGAGCCCAAAGAAAGAAAATTGGTAAACAGAGAATTTTATGTGAAGATTTAAAAATACCTCATCAATTAAAAGAAATTATCATAAAGGCAACAGAAGAAGATATAAATTTAAGATATCAAAGCATGACTCAATTATTGAAAGACCTTGAAAACCTTGTTAAAGAATGAAAAAAAAAATATTTTATATTTTTGTGTTCACATTATTTATTTCTGGCTGCAAAAAAGAACAACACAAGTTAAAAAATACTCTTTTACTTTCAACATCTTCTGACCCAAAATCATTTAATCCTATCATTGCTAAAGAAACAAGTACTACATTAATTACTGGTTTTATATTTGAAGGACTTACAAGAATAAATGGAGTTACATTAAAGGTTGAACCATCTCTTGCTACAAGGTGGAAAGTTGATAAATCTGGCAAAATTTGGAAGTTTTATTTAAGAAAAGATGTGTTGTGGAATGATGGAAAAAAATTTACTGCAGATGATGTTGTGTTTACTTTTAATGATCTTATTTATAATGATAAAATTCCAACAAGCAGTAGAGATATTTTTACAATAGAGGGTAAAAAAATAAAAGTGATTAAGATAGACGATTATACTGTTGAATTTATTTTACCTGAAAAATTTGCTCCTTTTTTACAACTTCTCGGACAGGAAATTCTACCAAAACATAAACTTGAGAAAGTTGTTCTTGATGGGAAATTCACAAGTTCCTGGGGAGTTAATGAAAAGGAAGAAAATATAGTTGGCACAGGTCCTTATAAAATAAAAGAATATAGACCAGGAGAATGGATAATACTAAAGAAAAATCAATATTATTGGAAAAAAGATAAGAATGGTTTTACTCTTCCATATATAGAATCAATTGTTTTTCAGATTATTCCAGACCCCAATATGGCTATATTAAAATTCAGAACTGGAGAGATTGATATAATTTCAATCAGAGGACAGGACTATTATGTTTTAAAGCCACTTGAAAAAAGTAAAAATTTTACAATATATGATATAGGTCCATCACTTGGTTCTGAATTTCTTGCTTTAAATCAAAACATAGATGCAAAAATACCTGATTACAAAAAAGAATGGTTTTCTGATATAAATTTTAGGAAGTGTATTGCCTATTCAATTGATAGAAATTCAATTATTAAAAATGTTTATGCTGGTTTTGGTACTCCTCAATATGGACCAATGAATAGTTCCTGTGGTTTTTTTTACAATGATAAAATAAAAAAGTATGAATATAATTTACAGAAGGCAAAAGAATTTCTGATTAAAAGTGGATTTTTCTGGAAGGAAAATATACTTTATGATAAAAAGGGAAATAGAGTTGAGTTTACAATTATAACAAATAGTAACAATTTTGAAAGAGTTCAAATTGGTAATATTATACAAAATGACCTTGAAAAACTTGGAATGAAAGTTAATCTTCTTCCAATAGAATTTAATACTCTTGTTAACAAACTCACGATTTCAAAAGACTGGGAAGGTGTAATAATTGGTCTTACAGGAGGTATTGAACCGCATGGAGGAAAGAATGTTTGGAATTCAAAAGGCCAACTCCATTTTTGGAATTTTGAAAATAGAAGAAACTACCAGGCAGAAAAAGAAATAGACCAACTTTTCGAAATAGGAACTAAGTATTTAGAACCAGAAATGAGAAAAAAAATTTATGATAGATGGCAATATATTGTCACAGATAATTTACCACTTATATATACAGCAAATTCAAATGTTATTTATGCTGTTAGAAATAAATTTGAGAATTTAAAGATTACAGTTTATGGTGGAGTTCTACATAATATTGAAGAGATAAAAATAAAAGAAAATGGAAACATATAGATTAAGAGTTTTTTACAAGAAGGAAGGAATTTCAAGATTTATATCCCATTTAAGTTTCTGTAAATTGATTGAAAGAAGTTTAAGAAGGTTGAACTTGCCTTTAAAATTTTCTCAAGGTTTTACTCCTCATCCTAAGATTTCTTTCTGTCCACCTTTACCAATTCCAATTATTGGGGAAAATGAATTTTTTGAAGTGGAAATCTATGAAAAGATTGACATAGAAAAATTTATTGAAAGAATTAATACTATACTTCCTGAGGGAACAATAGTTAAAAAATGTTATTGGGTTCAAAATAAATTTTCTCTTTCTTCTGTTTATGCAATATATACAATTCCGTTGAAAGATAATATAATTAAAGAAAAATCTGAAAGATTGGGCAAAATAGTTGAAGAAAAAGATGATTTTATAAAAGTAATTTTTAAAATGGAAATTTTCAATCATAGAAAAGTTTTTGTAAATGGGGTTTTTGATGGAATAACAAGGGAATTATTTATTAAGAATGAAAAGATATAGAATTTACATAAATAATGACAAAGTTATTTTAAGAATTATTATGGAAAAAAATGGTAATATAGAAAATCTTTTTGTAAGTAAACCCAATTTTGAACCAGAAATAGGGAATATATATAAAGGCAGAGTGGACAAATTCTTACAGGGACTTAATTCTGCTTTTATTAATATTGGAGAAATAAAGAGTGGTTTTTTACAATTAAATAAATCAGAATTTTATTTTTCACCAGACGAAGATGAAGAAATTAGAGGCAACCAGATTTTAAAAGAAGGAAAAGAAGTTTTGGTTCAAATATGTAAACCAGGAGAAGATGAAAAGTCGCCTAAGGTTACTGAAAATGTTGTGTTACCTGGTAGATTTTTTGTTTTAATTCCTTGTTTAAAAATTCAGAAAATTTCAAAAAAGATTGAAGATAGAAAAGAAAGAAAAAGATTGATGAAGATTTTTAAGAAAGCAATTGGTGAAAAATTTGGTTTTGTGATTAGAACTGCTGCATTTAATAAAAAAGATTTCTATATTTATCACGAGATAGAATATCTTCTAAACATATGGAGAAGAATAAAAAGGGATTATAAAAGGAAAAGTGCTCCTTCCCTTTTATGGAAGGAATTACCTTTATATATTAAAGTTTTAAGGGACTATGTTGATGAAAATTGTGAATTCGTTGAAGTAGATGATGAGAAAATTTTCAGAGAAATTATAAAATATACGAATCTATTTATTCCTGAATTAAGAGGGAAAGTTAATCTTTACAAAAATAAAATTCCAATGTTTATAAAATATGGATTTGAAGAAAGATTTGAGAATTTTATCTCAAAAATAGTTTCTCTTCCATCAGGGGGATATTTAATTATAGAAAAAGGTAAGACATTAACAACAATAGATGTAAATTCAGGAAGTATGGAAATGGAAGATTTTGAACAAACTGCTTTCAGAACAAATATGGAGGCAGCAGAGGAAATTCCGAGACAGATTAGATGTAGAAATTTGTCAGGATTGATTGTTATTGACTTTATTGATATAAGAAAAGAATTGAAAGAAAAAGTTTTTGGAAGATTTGTTGAAAATTTAAAAGAGGATAAATCAAAAATAAATATTTTACTTATTTCTAAACTTGGACTTGTTGAAATGGCAAGAGAAAAAAATGATTATTCAATTTATAATTTATTATTAAAAGAATGTCCTTATTGCGAAGGATCTGGTATGGTGGAAAGTCAGGAAATTATATATCTTCAACTCAGGAAAAAAATTTTTGAATTTTTTTCAGATAAAGGATATAATGAAAAACTTGAAATTGAAATTTCACAGAGATTGTATGAATTTATTTTTAAAAATCAATTATTTAAAAATTTTTCATTTTTTGATAGAATAAAATTTAGAGTTAATAGTCAACTTAAAAAGAATGATTTTAAAATATTGAGGAATTAAGGAGGAATTAAAATGGCTTTGCATTTAAAAATAGAAGAAAAAGAAGGTTATCAAAAGATTTTATCTTCTGAAAATTCTGATTTGAAATTTTTATCTTTTGCTATAATTAAACAGTCAGAAGGAGTTTTTGAAGGAAATACAGAAAAAGAAGAAAAAGTTTTTGTAATAACAGAAGGGAAATGTAATTTTTATGTTGAGAAAAATTTAATAGGAGTAATGAAAAGGAAAAATGTTTTTGAAGAGCCACCACTTGCTGTTTATCTTCCGCCTTATTATAAATATAAAATAGAATTTGAGAAAAAAACAGAAATATGTATAATTGGTTGTCCAGGAAAAGGAACAGGGAAACCAAAATTTCTTAATTCAAAAGATATAAAATTTAGAAGGGTTGGAGAAGAAACATATTTTAGAAATATTGCAGATATAATTCCGGAATCTTTTCCTGCTGAAAAATTACTTATTGGAGAAACAATAAATGATCCTGGGAATTGGTCAAGTTATCCTCCGCATAAACATGACAAAAATAATCCACCTGAAGAATATCAACTTGAAGAACTTTACTTTTTTAAGATAGACCATCCACCCGGCTTTGGGATTATAAGAATTTTTGATGAGACGGAGGATAATCTATTTGTAATAAAAAACAATGAAATTGTTACAATCCCGAAGGGTTATCATCCAGTCGTAGTTATTCCAAAGCATCAAATATATTATCTCTGGGCACTTGCTGGAGAAAAAAGAATTTTAAAACCATATACTCACAAAGATTTCAATTTTTAAAAAAGGAGAAAAATGGTACCTAAAAGAGTTTTTTTGACAAAAGGTGTTGGTAAAGATAAAGAGAAATTGACAAGTTTTGAGAAGGCATTGAGAGATGCAGGGATTGCACAATTTAATCTTGTTTCTATTTCAAGTATATTCCCTCCTGGTTGTAAATTAATATCAAAAAAAGAAGGACTTAAATTGTTAAAACCCGGTCAAATCCTTTACACTGTTATAAGTAGAAATTCAACTAATGAACCACATCGTCTTATAACTGCTTCTGTTGGAGTTGCAATTCCTAAAGACCCAAATCAATATGGATATCTTTCTGAACATGAGGGGTTTGGAGAAACAGAAGAAAAAGCAGGTGATTATGCAGAAGATCTTGCTGCTACTATGCTTGCTACAATTTTAGGACTTGAATTTGATCCAGAATCTTCTTATGATGAGAAAAAAGAAATATGGAAGATGTCAGGTAGAATTATTAAAACAACAAATATAACTCAGTCAGCTATTGGTGATAAAAATGGTTTATGGACGACTGTTGTTGCTGCGGCTGTCTTTATTTTATAAAAAGGAAGTAAATGGAAATTAAAAAAGATAATGAAATAATAAAAAAACTCGCTGAAAAACTTAAAGAGATAACCATTCGTTATGACCAGAAAGAAAAGATAAAAATCTGGAAAAAACATAATAATCTTGAAAGAGTTAGACCTCTTGTTTTAATCTTTCCTGAAGGAAGTTGGAGAGAAATTTTACCTGATAATCAAATCTTATGTAGTGATCCTTATTTAAGAGGAATTGAAAGAGATTTAAGGATAAGGATTTATTATTGGGAAAATATAAAAGATGATAGTGTAATTGATGATAGAATATATAGCCCAATTGTGATAAAAAATACAGGTTTTGGTGTTGAAGTAAAAGATATAAAGCCAGAATTTGCTTACGGAGCAAGACATTTTGAACCAGTTATAAAGGAAGAAAAAGATATAGAAAGATTGAAGAAACCAGAAATTACTATTGATTGGGAAGAAACAGATAGATTATATCAAAAGACCTGCGAGGCAGTTGATGGAATTCTAAAAGTTGAAAAAAGAGGTCCTTCACATCCATGGTTTGCTCCAATTGATTGGTTTATCCAAATAAGAGGCATAAATAACTTTTTTATGGATATGGTTGATAGACCTTTTTGGCTTCATAAAGTTTTAAATTTTATCACTGAATGTAAAATTGAAGAATGGGAATTTTATGAGAAAAACAATGTTTTATCTTTGAATAATGGTCCACATTATGTTGGTTCAGGTGGATTTGGTTTTACAGACCAATTACCACAACCTGATTTTGATGGAGTCCATGTAAGAATTAAAGATTTATGGGGACATGCAACAACCCAAATTTTCTCGCTTGTTTCACCAGAAATGCATGAAGAATTTGCTTTAAAATATGAAGGTAGATTTTTAAGTAAATTTGGTCTTAATTGTTATGGATGTTGTGAACCACTTGACAAAAAAATTGATATAATTTTTAAATATATTCCAAGATTAAGAAGAATATCAATGAGTCCATGGGTAAATGTTGGACAAGCAGCAGAAAAACTTGGTAAAAGAGCAATTTTTTCCTGGAAACCTAATCCATCTTTTATGGCTTCTGATACATGGGAGGAAGATTATATAAGAAAGACAATTAAAGATGGACTTGAAAAAACAAAAAACTGTATAGTTGAAGTAATACTTAAAGATATTCATACCTGCAGAAATAAACCAGAGAGAATATCAAACTGGGTTAAAATTGCAAAAGAGATAGCAGAGAGATATTAAATGACAAAGCCAATTCCAATATGGGCTCCATGCAAAAAAGCGGAATTTAAAGAAGGGGATGTCCCGACAATAACTCCTTATTTGGTTAAAGGCAAGAAAAATAATTCTTGTATAATTGTTTTTCCAGGTGGTGGTTATGTAACAAGAGCACCTCATGAAAGGGAACCTATTGCTTTATGGTTGAATAAAATAGGCATTTCTTCCTTTCTTTTGGATTATCGCGTTTCTCCCTATAAATATCCTATTCCATTCCTTGATGCAAAAAGAAGTATAAAATTTGTAAGATATAATGCAAAAAAATTCAATATTGATCCTGATAGGATAGGGATTATTGGTTTTTCTGCTGGAGGACATCTTGCTTCTCTTGTTGGTGTTCATTTTGATTATGGAGAAAAAAAAGCAGAAGACCCTGTTGAAAAAATCTCATCAAGACCAAATTTGTTAATTTTGTGTTATCCTGTGATTTCATTTGTTAACTATCCTCATCAAGGTTGTATAAAAAATTTAATTGGAGATAATACATCAAAAGAAATTCTTGAATATTTATCATCTGAAAAAAATGTAAGAAAAGATACACCTTTCTGTTTTATATGGCATACACAGAATGACCAAGTTGTTCCTGTTTTTCACAGTATTCTTTTTTCTTTATCCTTAAAAGAGAAAAACATTAATTTTCAACTTCATATTTTTGATAATGGCCCTCATGGACTTGGACTTGCTGAAAACAACCCTTCTGTTTCTAAATGGACTTTATTATGTGAAGAATGGTTGAAAGAAAATAATTTTTAAAAAAGGAGTTTATATGAAAATTACAATAATTGGAGCAGGAAGTTTAGGATTTACAAAAAGGTTTATTTTAGATATTTTAAGTTTTCCTAATTTAAGGAATATTATTATTGCTTTGAATGATATTGACCAAGAGAGGTTAAATTTGATAACAAAGTGGACTTATACATTGAAAAAACAAGAGAATTTAAATATAGAAATCTTATCTTCAACAGACAGGAAAGATATTATAAATGATTCTGATTATATTATAAATACAATCAGAGTTGGTGGACTTGAAGCATTTGAACTTGATCTTTCTATTCCGAGAAAATATGGTATTCATCAGGCAGTTGGAGATACAGTTGGTCCTGGTGGAGTATTTTATGGCTTGAGAACAGTTCCAGTTTTGCTTGAAATTTCAGATGATATAAAAAAATTATGCCCTTCGTGTTGGTTTTTAAACTATACAAATCCAATGGCAATTAATACATGGGCAATGATAAAATATGGACATAAAAAAGTAGTTGGTCTTTGTCATAGTATTCAGGGAACTGCCTGGCAACTTTCAAATTATATAGGCGTTCCTTTTGAAGAGGTCTATTACTGGGCTGCTGGTATAAATCATATGTCCTGGTTTTTAGAGTTTAAAAGAAATAGAGAAGACCTCTATCCACTTTTATTTAAGGCAATGGAAAACCCAGAAATTTATAAAAAAGACCCTGTAAGATTTGAAATAATGAGACATTTTGGGTATTTTGTAAGTGAATCAAGTTATCATATGGCTGAATATGTTCCTTATTTCAATAAAAGGAAAGAGTTAATAGATAAATTTAATACTCATGGATGGATATATCTTGATGTGTGTAAAAATACACATGATCCTGCCACAGAAAAATTGAAAAGAGAAGCAGAAGGAAAAGAAAAAATTGAAATTAAAAGGAGTAATGAGTATTGTGCATATATAATAAATGCTCTTGAAACAGGAGAAGTTTTTAGGTTTAATGGAAATGTTATAAATGATGAATTAATTGATAATTTACCATATGGATGCTGTGTTGAAGTGCCTTGTTATGCTGAAAAAGGAAATATAAGACCTGCAAAGATAGGTAGTTTACCACCACAATGTGCTGCTTTAAATAGATTGAATATAAATGTTCAAGAATTGGTAGTTGAAGCAGCAGTTAGAAGAAAAAAATCACTTGTATATCAGGCAGTTTCTCTTGATCCACTGACAGGAGCAGTTCTTTCACTTGAAGAAATAAGGAAGATGGTTGATGAGATGTTTGAGAAAGAGAAAAAATATTTACCAGAATTTTCTTATTAAAAATGTTTAAGACAGGAATTGGCTTTGATATTCATAAGTTTAAAAAAGGGAGGAAGTTTATTTTAGGCGGGATTGAAATTCCCTACTATAAAGGACTTATAGGACATAGCGACGGAGATGTTTTAATACATTCAATTTCTGATGCAATTCTTGGAGCGCTTGGAAAACCAGATATAGGATATTATTTTCCAAATACAGATCAGAAAATAAAAGGGATTGACAGTATAAAGATTCTTGAAAAAGTTTTGGAATTTTTAAAAGAAGAAGGATATAAGATAGTTAATATTGATAATGTAATTATTTGTGAGAAACCGAAAATTTTACCCTATACTGATAAGATAAAAGCAAATCTATCAGATATAATTGGAATAGAAAAAGAGAAAATTGGTTTAAAAAGCAAAACTACAGAGGGTATAGACAAAGGAGATTTTTGTGCCTGCCTCTCACTTATTTTAATAGAAGGACTATTATAAAAAATTAACTTGACAAAGATTAAGTTTTATGATTAAAATGTATATACAAAATACAAAAAAGTAGTAGAAAATGTACAAAATAAGAATAGAATTAGAGAAGCCAGAACCATTATATCTTATGATCAAAAAAAAGATACTTGATTTAATTGAAAAAGGTGAATTAAAAAATGGAGACAGAATTCCGCCTGAAGAAAAAATAGCAAATGAAAATGGAATTAGTAGAGGTACTGTAAGACAAGCATTGAAAGAATTAGAGATAGAAGGTCTGATTAAAAGATATCCAAAGAAAGGGACATTTATTAATATTCCTAAAAAAATAAAAACAAAAAAAATATGTGTTATTGGAAAATCTCCCAAGGAAAAACAAATGCTTTCTGGTTATGGGATGGAAATGTGGGGTGGGATTGAAGAAGCTGTAATAGAAAATGGGTTGGAGCTAAGTTTTTTTATATTAAAAAAATTAAAAAATGACCTTAGTATTGTTGAAAAATTTGATGGAATTTTACATATAGTACCAATGAAAGAGGATATTGAGTTTTTAAAAAAAATTAAGAACAAAAGAATTCCTTTAATGCTTTTAGGTGCCAAAGTTGATGGATTTAATTATGTAGCAGTAAATAATAAAAAGGGAGTAGAAGATGCTATAAAATATTTAATAGAAAATGGTCATAGAAAAATAGGAGGCATATTTTCACCTCTTAATTACTTTGATGGATATGAGAGATATATTCATTTTTTAGATTTTTTAGATAAAAATGGATTACCTATTAGAAAAGAATGGATAAAGATTATGAAAGAATATTGGGCAGAAAAATGGGTAAATGAAGCAAAAAACCTTATGAAAGAAATATTAATGGAGAAGGAAAAGCCAACAGCAATTTTCACAGCAGGAGCTCTTGTAAGTATTGGTGTAATGGAATGTTTAGAAGAAGTGAAAGAAAAAATTTCTATAATTGGTTTTGATGATTTTTATTTAGCAAAATATTTTAAACCACCACTTACTGTAATCTCCCAACCTATATGGGAGATAGGAAGAATTGGAGTAAATAGATTAATAAAAATAATTGATAGAGGGGGAAAGTGTGAATTGTTACTTGAGCCAAAGTTAATAATAAGAAAATCTGTAAAAAATTTGAATAAAAATGAAGAGAAATAAATTTTACAGATAAAATGAAAAGAGAAAGATTATATTTCAGAGAAATAATTGGCTCTTACAGTTCAGAAGAAATTTATAAAAAAGTAAGACCAAAAGAGAAAAAAGATTTTACTCTCAATCCACATAAAGGATTTGCAACATTTCAAAATTTTAATGGAGACCCATTATTTGGAGAAGGAAATGATAGAGATAATTTACCAATGGATGCAGCAGGTCCTTTAAAATTTGAGTTTAAAAAAAAGAAGCCAGAATTTGTTGATGGACATCTTCCAACAACAATTGCTTATTGTAGGTGGTTTTGGAGTGTTTTTGAACCAGAAGAAGGAAAATTCAACTGGGATATGATTGAAAAAGCGCTAAAAGTATGTGAAATAAGAGGACAAACTTTACAGATAAGATTGATGCCATTTGGAAGTAAAAATCAACCCCAATTACCTGAATGGTATATTAAAAAAGCACCTTTAAGAAAATCAAAAAAGACTGGATTATATGAACCAGATTATGATGAACCAACATATTTTAAATATTGGAGCAGAGTAATTGAAAATTTTGCAGAAAAATTTGCAAATCATCCAAATCTTGAGATATTTGATATTGCATTTATTGGTCCATGGGGAGAAGGAGCAGGAGAAATAAAAGAAAAAACTGTTGAAAAATTTATTAATATGTATCTAAAATTTTTTGATAAAAAAATTTTGCTTACAAATATAGATGGTTATCAATTTATATATGGAACAAAAAGAGGTACAGGTTGGAGATGTGATTGTTTTGGAGATATGAGGAATGCAGGGTATGGCGTTGTTCCTAATGGTTTGGGATGGAATCACATGTTTGATTTTTATCCGAAACAAATAGTAAAAGCAAGAGAAAATTGGAAATATGCTCCAGTAGTTCTTGAAACCTGTCATACTCCTTTATTTTGGTATGAAAATGATATGCCTTTAGAATTTTTTGATTTTATAATTGAGCAAGGGTTAAAATATCATTGTTCTGTATTTATGCCCAAATATACAAGGATCCCGAATTTATATAGAGAAAAATTTGTCAAATTTGCTAATCAGATGGGTTATTTGTTTGTTATAAGGCAATTAAAGTTTGAAAAAAGATTGAAAGAAAAAAAGAAATTTAAATATGAAATCTGGATAGAAAATATTGGAGTTGCTCCTTTATATAAAAATAAATATAAATTTGCATTTAAGTTTAAACAAGGAAAGAAAGAAGAAATAGGATATTCATCACAGGATATTACTAATTGGATGCCAGGAGACATATGGTTTGAAGAAGAGTTAGTGTTAAATAAAAATTTTGAAGATGGGTATATTGAAGTTTATGTAGGAATAGTGGATAAAGAAAAAAATATACCAAAGATAAAATTTGCAATAGAAAATTTAGAAAAAGATGGTTGGTTTTTTATGGAGAAAGTAGAGAAAAATACTTGACAAAGAAGTAAATATTATGGTATAAATAATATAAATAATGTATATACAAAATACAAAAATAGACAAAAAGATTAAAGAAAGGAGGTGAGAAGTATGAAAAGAAAAAATTTAAAAATATTGTCAAGAACACATGGCTTCACTTTAATAGAGTTGCTTGTTGTGATTACTATTATATCAATTTTGGCTTCTATTTTAATGCCAGCATTATATAAAGCAAGGGAAATGGCAAGGAGAGCAAATTGTATGAACAATTTAAGGCAATTATATTTAGGACTTGCTATGTATGCTCAGGACTATGATGATAATTGCCCACCAAGAATTTTCTCGGCTACT
>JAMWCJ010000150.1 GCA_023818645.1 Candidatus Omnitrophota bacterium
ATTCGAAATTTTGGGCGAATTATTTTAGGGTTTATGATGTTTTGAATTTATTAATTCCCTATCAGGAATTGTTAGATACAATTTGCGATGAATTAGGTATTAAAAAAGGAGAAAAAATATTAGAAGCAGGCTGTGGAACAGGAAATTTAGCGATTAAAATAAAAGAGAGAGGCGGAGATGTAATAGGCTTGGATAATTGTAAAGAAGCATTAGAAATTTACAAGAAAAAAGATCCGAATGCTAAAACAGTTTTAGCCGATTTAAGAGAAAAATTACCTTTTCCAGATAATTATTTTGATAAAATTGCTTCAAATAACACTTTATATATTATTCCAAAAGAAAAACAATTAGATACTTTAAAAGAATTTTACCGGATTTTAAAACCTGGAGGGAAAATAATCATTGCGAATCCGAGAGAAAAAAGTAAAATTTATAAAATTTATACAGTTGGTGTAAAATCGAATTTTAAAAAAGAGGGTGTAATCTCTACTTTCAAGAAACTATTCCGTTTTCTTCCTGAAACGATAAAAATTTTTTATTATAATCATCTTTTAAATAAAGAATGTCTTTTTTTAAGTGAAGAAGAATTAAATGAATTATTAAAAACTGCTGGGTTTAAAAAATTATCCAACGAAAAATTAGTGTATGCAAATCAAAATATATTATTAAGTGCAGAAAAAATATTGTGAAAAAAGAGATATCAATTCAAAAAATCAAAAAAAAAGATTTTACCCCTTGGTTTCTAAGCAAATGGTTTACTAAGTTTTATAGTGATGAACCATGGAATGAATATTTGAAATGTACTTCTTGTGACAATGGGTACGGCTCAAAAGCTGCTTTTGGGATTAAGAAATCTAAAGAAGGATTAAAAAATTGTCCTTTTTGTGGCAACAAACTAGAACTTTTTTGGAGTCCGGTTAGGGCTTCTAATTATTTTTTAAAAGCTTACCAACAAAAAAATTTTTTGGGATTTAAAGCCCTAGATAAATTAAGTAATATCATTGGTTGGATTTGGGGCTATGAGATTGATTCTAAGACTTTACTTAAAAGAAATTTAGGGAAGACCTTTTATATCGATGTAATTTGTATTTTACCAAATTACAGACATCTACCAATTATTGGGAGTCTTTATCTTTACCTTTTAGATGAAATAGAAAAAAGAAAATTTTCTTTTGTAGTTAGTAGAACTCATCTAAAAGCAGAAGAAATTAAGAATTTACTTAAATTAGGAGAGTTTAAAGAAACGAATATATTTTCGAAAGAAAATCCGGAAAGAAATTTCTGGATAAAAACTTTAAAATTAAGCGATTATAATATCGAATACTCTCATATTTATACTAATGAGACATTCGGTGATCTTCATAAAAAAAGTGTTGTTATTCTCAAAAATTTAATAAAAAAATTAAAAAAAAGAGAGAGAAGTTATACTTTATCTGTGTTAATAGATGATTATACTCCAACCACTCATCTTCTTAATATTAAGGAATTTCTCCTCCAATTAAAAAATTTAGGAGCTTATCCCGATTATGTAATGTATGAATCAAAATTGGCAAATTTAAAAGAATTATTATTAAAAAATATAATGGATTGGAAGACAAAAAATAGCTGTATTTCTTATATCAAAAGGAAAAATAAGCTACCTTGTTCTTTTTTAGTTGCAATTTGGTATTTAGCCCGATTAGGTAGATTACCAATCGAACCCCATCTTTTTTTAGAAAAAAACTCTAAGAGAACCTTCGCGGCCCGGCAAATAATTTCGATATTACCAAAGAAATATCAATCTACCTCTGAGGTAAAAGCTCAAAAAATTATAGAAAATAGCATTTTTAGAAATGAGATTGGAAAAATAAAATATATCTATTACTGATAACATTAATAATTATGTTAACAGCGCCCTTTTTGTTTCTCTCTTACATTATTCCCTTTTTACTAACTATTTTTATTGGAAGTATAATACTAATTCGTAATTTTAGAAATAAGGCTAACATACTATTTGCTTTAATCACTTTTATTGTAGGCTTTTGGATTCTTTGTTTAGCAATTGCCGATTTTTCTCACAATTATTCAATTGCTTTTCTCTGGAGTAAATTAGCAATTACTGGGCCAATTTTTTTACCTTTATTACTAATCTATTTTTTCTTAAATTTCCCAATTACATTAAAAGTTCCGAAATGGACAAAATTATTATTCATTCCTACTATTTGTCTATTCGGATTGGCTTTTACTAAGTACAATATAAAGGAAGTAAAAATCCAGGAATGGGGAGTTGAAGTTTCTCCTGGAATTCTTTACCCATTGTTTTTTGTATACTTTATTATTTATCTAATTATAGCCATCTTACTTTTAATCAAGCAATATAGAAAGGCGGGGGGAATTGCAAAACAACAAATAAAATACATTTTCTTAGGTTGTATTATTTCTATAATTTTAGGTTTAGTTACAAATGTTATACTTGTTTTACTTGGAATTTCATATTTAGGAATTTTCGGTCCTGGTTCTACGCTCTTTTTTTTAGGTTTTACAGCCCTTGCTATTACCCGTTATCACTTATTTGGGATTGAGGTGATTTTGACAGAGATTTTGGTTGGGGTGATTGGGTTGCTTTTGATAGTTCA
>JAMWCJ010000054.1 GCA_023818645.1 Candidatus Omnitrophota bacterium
CAAATATATATTCTTCATATATAGTGTCTGTCCCCAATAAGTTTTTTAAAATTGGTGATTTGTTTTTCTATTTCTTTGTATTTTTTCTTTAATAAAGAAGTAAAATCACAACTAACTTTATAAAAAACATCTATACTTTTTTTACTTATTTTTTTCAGCCATTCTTCCGGAATAACTTTCTCACCATACAAAGCACCACATAATGCTCCTGTAAGATTACCAATTGTATCTGAATCCCTTCCTAAATTAGCAGCAGAAATAAGACATTCTTTATAATTACCATTTGTAATTTTAAAAATTGCTAATGTTAAACAAAGAACTTCAAGCGGGTCAATCGGATGCCACTGAAATACTTTTCTTAGTTCTTCCCTAGCAGAAAAAATATCTTTATATTTAGAAGCAATTTTTAATGTTTTCTTTAAACTATCATGGATATTATCTGGATTTCTTTTATCAAAAGATATATAAGGATTTTTAGGAGATTTTTTTAAGGCAATTTCTATAATACTTTTTACAGTTGCATCTGGTTTCATAGATTCAGCAATACATGAAGCAAAAATAGCAGCACATTCAGTATCTAATTGTGGTTGATACATATAACCAATATCAATAGCATCAATGAATGCTTGCTCTGGGTCACAGGCATTGTAAAGTCCAACAGGTGCAATTGCCATAATTGCACTTCCTGTAACAATGTTAAAAATACCTGTTAATCTTGGTGGAAACCCTTTCTTTAATAATTCATACGCATTTCTCATGCACCAGAAGTATTTTTTTGGTTCCATTTCATCCAACCATACCTTTGCTAAATCATCTGAAGTAACCCTTCCCTGTTTTTTAATATATGTTCTACAGAGAAGAAGTGCAACTGCATTATCATCCTCAGTTTCCAGCATCTCAGGCTTCAAAAAATCAGTCACCTTCCCATATTGTTTTTCTATATCTTTATAATCCATATTCTCAAAAGGACTGCCAAAAGCATTACCAATTGCACTTCCTAAAAGACAACCATATATTTTTGAAAAAAGTTTTACTTCCATATCTCCTCCTATTTTATCAATATTGGTTCTGCCCAGATTGCTTGATTGCCAAATTTACCAAAACTGTTCTTTGTTGGTTGTGTTATTAAAGAAAATTTCTCCCCATTTTCAATTTTTATCTCTATTTCTCTTGCTTTATCATCTCTTATTACTCCAGAATTAAAAACTACTCTGTCATTAATTTTTACTTTGAAAATAATCTCTCCACCTTTTCCTAAATCTGAATGTAAAGCAATATAAGAATGAAATTTTTTATAAACTCCTTTTGGTAATAAATAAGTAATTTCAAAAGGTGCTCCCAAACCAAACCCTTCTTTAAATTCTTTAATTTTCCCATCTATATTTAATCTTAAAGGAACTGGTTTAAATCCTTTATCTAAACTCATATTAGAGTTTCTTATAACTGGATAAAAATAAGGATAAGGTGCCCAACCAGTCCATCGGTAAGGAGTTAATCTATTTACTTTTACTCTTTCTAATTCTTTTTTTTCTTTTTCTTCAAATTTTTGATAAGCAATACAAAATGCTGTATGAAATGCATCTGCTAAAACTTGAGAGGAAAATTTACCTGCTTCTGTTAAATGCTTTTTTAATGTTTTATAATCATCTTTGTAAAATGCTTCAACCATAGGCAATATCTGTTTTACTGAATTCTCAAGCATATCTGTAAATCTTTCTAATAAATTAAAAGAGGACTCTTTTGCATTTAAACCTAAAAGTTTTGGTTTATATCTCTTTAGTGAAAATTTTTCATATTCTCCTTCAAGTATATTATGAAACTGCATCAACTGTTTTTCTTTATTTTTAGTAGGTAAAAGCAGTTTTATTATTTCCATATCTATCCCTAAATCAACTCCAATAGAATGAGAAGGACAACCTGAATCTTCTATAAAATGTGCCAAGACTCCAGCAAATTTAGCAGAATCAGAAATTTTACTCATTTTCAAACTTTCAACTATCTTTGATATATAATATTCAAAAACCTTTCTTGCTAATTTATAATATCCACATATACAAAAATCTTTTCCAGGAGCAGTTTTTTTAAAAAAACGGTATTGCCAGGGAACCATAGGTGTATTACCATTTGGCATTTCCATATATGGTGCTGCTTCTTCTTTCTTATCTCCAAAATAACTATCTCCATACATACAATATATTTCTTCTAAATTTTGTTTCTCACTTTTCCAAATTTTTTGTTCCCATTTCGGCAAGGATTTAAAAACAACCCTTGTCATTAACCCATGTCCTTTCCCATCTGCCATTTTATTTTCCTTTTATCCTGTAAACATGTCTTTGAAATGGACTAAACAAATCTATTAATTCATTCCCATCAAGTTCAACCGTCCTATTTTCAAAGATAACTTCTACATTTTTAGGTTTTAATAAAGAAAGGTCAAATATTGCTTTAACAGGACTTTCTTCTCTATTAACTGTAATGAGATAATAATCACTTTTATATTTCTTTAAAAGGTATCTTACTGAAGAAGTAGAAATTTTTATAGGCAATATTTCTTCAGAAGAAAATAGAATTTGTGCTAATTCCTGAATTTCTTTGTTTAATTGTTTTACCTTTTCCCATTGTTCAATACTTTTAGGAAGTCCAACAAAATACATTAATCCTCTTGCTCCTTCTATTATAGTTATGTAAGTCATAAATTCCTGTTCAGAAGGTGTTGGCCCTCTCCAAGAATGAAAAGCATAACCTAAATTTTGTAAGATGTACCATAAAGGACTTTTTCTTGATGATGAAATTTGATACATTTCTCTTGCTGTGCTTTCAACTGTATAAATACTTTCGCCAGGTATAGGATATCTATCAAGACTTATAATTTCTCCAGGCATACCACCAATTTTCAGATTCAATGCAAAAGAATGATAATTAGCAGCCGCAATTCTATATGGGTCCGCTTTTTTTGCTTCATCAACAAATTTTTGCAAAATACCATCGTGTCCTGGTTCATCAAAAACATACCACGCAATTATCCCGGGGTGGTCTTTAAATTCATTAATCTGGGAAATAAGCCAATTTAACCCTTTTTCTGTAAGATGCATTCCACTTGGTGAAGGCCAGGCAACAACCCATAAACCATTTTCTTTTGCTGCATTAAGAATTTCTCTTACTTCATCTTTTTTATTCCCTGGTCGCCATACAATAACAATTGTTTTAAATCCACTTTTTGCAATATATTTTAATGTTTCTTTGCTTGGTGGATGTTCCCAGAACGGTGCAAAAACAAAAAATGGTTCTCCATTTATTAAAATAGTATTTTTTGTTCTATCTATTTTTACCTCAACTATATTTTTTGGTAATTTAACTAATTCAGTAATTGCCTGAAAAACTTTTGTGTTTTTATATTCTAATTCCATTATAATTTTATAATTACCTGTAGATAGATTTTTGATAGGAATTGTTATTTTATTTTCTTTTGAGATAAATGATATTTTTTTATTGAAATTATTTTCTAAAATTTTACAATTAAGAAAAAAATTCTTTAAGATTTCTTCACTAACATTAACTTTTAAATAAAGATTTGCTTCATCTTCATCAGTATAATAAGAACGGTCTAAATATGCGTCAAGAACTGGCAAAGATGTTACTTGTATTTCTTTTAGAAGAAGTAATTTTTTTGTTTTAGATTCTTCTATACTTATTTCGCCTTTTAAAACCTCTTTTTCTAATGGAATTGTAAAATTTACTATTTTTTCTGAATCTGGTTTTAAACTTATTTCTTCAGGATAAGAAAATATTTGCTTTTCAGTTTTAAAATTAACATTGATACTTCTTTCAGAAGAAGTATTATTTTTAATAATAAAACTTAAATTTTTTCTTTCTGGTGAATCCCAATTTAAAGTAATATCTTTAATTTCATATAAAAAAGAAGAAGAACCAAAAAATAAATATCCAAATCTGTTAGGCACATGAAAACCTGTTAAAGTAGGAGACCAAGAAAGTAGCTCTCTTGTTCTTGGATGGTTACGACATATATTAAGTCGCCATATTTTAGTAAGTTGTATCTTTTCTTTTATAAAATCTTCAAAAGGAATTGCAACTTCCATAGTCCAGTATTCATCATTTTTCCATGTTTTTACATTCCAGTTTCCATCCCACGAACTTTCAATCCCCTTCCCCGCGATACATTTCTGGTCAAACTTGGAACCTACTGCATTTGCTACAAGTTGAAAATATTCTTTACCTGTTTCATCTGGACTTATAAATATTTCTACAGAATCTTGATTAAAGATTTCAAAACTATCCCTTTTTATTTCACTTGCAATAATTCCTTTTGTTTTCATTTGTGAATCAAAACATTTAACACCAATATAAAGATTTTTTTCATCATATAATAGATATACTTCGGTTTTTTCACTTGCTTCCTTTCCGTTCATCTGTCTTAAAACAAGAGGAGAAACTTTCTTCCAAGATGAATCATCTAATTTGCCATCAAAGTTTAATTGCTCTGTTTTTTCTTCAAGTGTTGCTTTTGGTATTTCCAATTTTAACAAACCAGATATATCTTCTTTTTTTTTTAAAATTGTTTCATCTAAAGGAGAAAGAGAATATGGGGTCATTTCTGAACCTACCTCTAATTGTACTGCATCAACCCAAAAAACTCCTTCTTTTAAAGGAACTAAATAAATATGAACACTTCCTGTTTTTATAATAGGAATATTAAGAAAATATCTTTTCCAATTTCTTTCAATACTAATTTCCTGTTCAACTATCACTTTTCTATCTCCTCCCATAATTCCTATTTTAACAGGGAAATTATCTGTCTCACTTTTCAAATAAGCAGAAAGGACATATTCTTTATCAGATGATACTCCAATACTTGTAGATGCTAAATCTAACGGATAAGTAATTTTCATTGAATTTTTTCCATCAAGAGATATTGTTCGGTCAACTTGAAATTTCTGATGCCATTCTTTATAACCTTCTTCAGTAGTCCATTTTTCAGTGTAAAGTGCCCAGGAAAATAAAGATTCTTTGGAAGTCCAATAATCTGGCATACTTGAATTTGTTGTATATTCAAAACTACTATTAGGAACAAAATTGTAACTGCTTTTCTTCACTTTGTTATCTCCTTCTATTCCATAAATCTTTATATTATCAAAAGCAGACCTTATTCTGTAAGTATAAAAACTAACTTCTCCTTTATCTTCAGGAGAAAAAGGAATTGTTGTAAATAAAACCTCATTTATAAAAACCTGAACTTTACCATCTTTTAATCTTTCTGCTCTAAAATGATACCACTTATTTAATTCAAAATTTGCTTCTTTCTTTTCGGTTTTTACTGGTTTACCTTCTATTGGTGGAATGTGACCTGACCACTGAAGACAATTTTCTCTTGCCCAGATTGTTAATCCCCAAATTCTAACACCTGTATGATTATCAAAACCATACTTTGTAGGAATACCTGGCTCAATCCTTTTAAAATCAAATTCTATCTTTTCAATCTTCCAATCTTTGTTCCCTATACTAATTCTTCCTGTATAATATTTTTCTTCTGGTTTTTCTACAGGAATATTTGTAACTGAACCATCTATAACTGTCCATCTACCTTCTGTTTTCCATTCAGAAGAAATTTTTTCTTTACTGAACTCATCCTGGAATAAAATAGGATTGTCTTGAGAAAAAACAAGTTCTCTAACACCTAAAACAAAAATCGTAACCATCCAAAACATAATTTTTATTCTCTTCATAATGTTCTCCTTTTAATATGTTTTAAATTTTTATAAACCAAAATCTTCTTTTGCATTTTGATTGTAATAATAAAACCAGTAAGGTTCGTAACCACTGCCTCCCTGAATTCTACTTTTATATACTGGTTCTACATGCCCATCTACAAATAAAACATTTGCTTTTCCTTCAGTAGATTGACCAGGATGTCTTTTTCTACAAGCAAGTGGATATGCTGGGGTAGGAACTTCAGGGTCTCCAGAATAACTTGAATATAAATTTAAAAGATAATCATAGTAACTAACTTTTGGATGGTCTCTACTATCTCCCACTAATACTAACCTATGTGGCTTTGGTATCCGAGAAAGTTTTGCTGTTGGTCTATTATATGCTGATAGGTCACCAAGATAAATATTGTATCCATACGAAAGATTTCCTGAAGGATAAGAAAAATTTTTGTCAGATGGGCAACGGAAAATATTCTGATTTTTTGTATATTTAGAAACATTTTCATACCATCTATTAGTCGCTCCAGAATATTGATGATAGGGAAACCATCCATCATAATCCTGCAAATACATATGAAAAGCAAGTCCTATCTGTTTTAAATTGTTCATACATGCTGCAGCCCTTGCTCTTTCCCTTGCTTTACTTAATGCTGGTAGCAACATTGCTGCCAAAATAGCAATGATTGCTACCACAACAAGCAATTCTATAAGCGTGAAGCCATGTGGTTTTGGAAAGAACCTATTTGAAAATTTTTTTCTTAACATATTACACCTCCTAAAAGGTTATCTATTCTAAACAGGCCCGAGGATTACCCTCTAATTTAGTCTTTTCCGGCCTGATACCTGTCTTTATATCTTGAATCCTCATATTAGCCACTTAAAAATTAGTCATTAGGGTCTGTCCTCAAATTAAAATTCATAAATATGTCTTTGATATATATTAAAAGTATCTGTTAAAACTCCATCTTTTATTTCTATTTCTCTATCCTCAAAAATAACTTTCGCTTTTTTATAATTTCTTAACTCTTTTGGCAAATTTATCTTTCCTGTTAATTCTACTTTGTTTATATTTACTGAAAATACATAATATTTATTATTAAATTTTCTTCCCATTACAAGTATATCAGGATTATTACTTTCTATTCCTTCAATTTCTTCACTAAATATAATAGGAGTAAGCATTTCTGTTTCTTTACTTAATTGTTTTAATTTCATCCAGTTTTTATACCCAAAACACTCTCCATAAAAATACATAAGTCCTGTGCAACCTGAAATTATTGCTCCATATGTCTGTGCTTCTTGTTCTTGTGCTGTTGGTTCTCTGAAATGATTATAAGTGTTATTTCCTACAAGCCACATCCAGACCCACATATCTTTTTCTCTTGCAATTTTATCTTTTAACTTAACTAAATCTACTACTTCCCTTATAGGTCTACCTGTTCCTCCTGTAATATATAGGTCAGTTGAAAGTATATCCCCAGGAAGACCAGCATATCTCATACTTGGCCCAATTGGAGTAAAATTTACAAACACAGGATGGTTTGGATCTTTCTCTTTTGCCCTTTTTACTACTTCAATTATCTCTTCTGGTTTTACATCACTTTGTATTTCAGGTTCATCTGCTACACACCAGGTAATTAAAGATGGCTCATTTTTAAATTTCTCTATAAATTTTTCAAAATTTTTCTCAATTCCTTCTTTTGGTTTAAAGGCAGGCCAGGCAATAATTTTTAAATCATATTTATTTGCAATCTCAAATAATTTAGTCCATCCCTTTTCTGCTATTTCTAAAGGGAAAATTTTACTTACAACTATAATACTTTTAAATCCTTCATCCTTCCAGAATTTAATCTTTTTTTCAATTTCATTTTCCCATCCTTCTTTATAAAACCAGTTATAACCAAAATAAAACTGTTCAAGTGGAGCAAAAACAAAAAATGGTTTTCCATCTACAATGAATGGTTTTTTCTTTGTTATAACTTTTTTTTCTTCTTTTTTCTCAAGAATAAATTTTTTGAAAATATCTTTATCAGGAAAAACAAGAATGTTATAATTTTCAACATCATGGAAATTTAAGTATTTTGTTGGAGATGTACAGGAATATTCCTGTATTTTATGGTTTTCTCTACCTAAATTAAATCCCCAGGACTGACCTGTTAATTTTGTTATATTTAAAGAAGAAAAAGGTATTGCTATTTCAACAATCCAGTGGTCTTTTTTGATAGATGTTTTTACTTCTATTTTACCTTTAAATGGCTGGTTATTTTCTTTATCAATAACAGAAATTTTACCAAGTGAATTTATAGCAATCTGATAGTATGACCTTCTATCAAGGTTTGTATCAAGGAAAATTTCAATACTATCATCTTCCCAGACAGGTCCTCCATCTTCTTTGATTGTTGCTTTTATTTTATCTATCTGTGAATCATAACATTTAAAAGCAATATATAAAGAGTTTTCATCATGACATAAATATCCCTCTGTTTTTTCTTTTGGTTGTATAATTTCTCCGTTTTGACCCGCTATTAGAAAATCAGTTATTTTAACAGAATTATTCCACACAATATCATCTAATTTTCCATCAATTATAGGTGAAGTTTCTATTTTTTTTAACTTAATTTCAGAAATTTTTATTTCTTTTTTCTTACCTTCTTTTTCTTCTATATCAAAAGGATGTAAAGTATACTCTGTTGGTTCTGTCCCTTTTTCAAGTTTTACTCCATCTATCCAAAGTATTCCTTCTTCTTTCTTCTCTATTTTTACTCTCAACATTCCTGTTTGATTTGTTTCTGCTTTGCATATATATCTTTTCCATTCTTTATCCACTTTTACTCCTGATTTATGGGTTTTCCCTATATTCCATTCCCATATATAAAGGTCCACCGGTAAATTATCTTTATCTGATTTCATATAAACTGAAAAAACATACGGTGCTCCTTTCTCTGCATTAAAATAAAAAGAATATACTCCTCCTTTTTCCATTTTTAATGATTGTTTCCCATGAAATTTTTCTTTTGTATCTACATACCATAATTTCAAAAAGTTCTCCATCCCACCATATGTCAAATTCAATGAACCTATTGGTGACCAGTAAACAGGTAAATTGTCCTGTAGAATTTCAAATGAGGAATTTCTTATTATGTTTAAACCTTCTGCCTTTTTTTCAGAATAAATTTTATAAACTTTTATATCATCATAAGCCATTTTAAATCTCCAAGCATGAAAACCTACTCCACCTTTCATCACTGGTTCTACAATTTCACATATTTTTTCTCCATCTACATACCATTCAAATAAACCACCTGCTCTTCTTACTATTTTAAATTGATACCACTTATTTAAAATTATATCTGATTTTTTTATACCTCCTGAATATCTTTCTGCATCTGGTTTTTTATATGGCCACCAGAAACCATCTTTTCTTATAACAAAATTTATATTTGAAACAGTTAATCCACCAAAACCACCACTCATTTCAGGATTTGGTTCTATTGGTTTAACTTTTACTTCAACTATAATATCTTCTGGTAATTCTTCTTTTATAGATGCACTTCCTCCATATTTTGTAGTAAATAAAACTTCCTCTTTTATTTCCCAGGAATGAGGTGAATCTAATTTCCATTTATCAGATATTTTTTCTAAACTAAAATCATCTGAAAATATCAAACTCTTTTCTTCTCCTTTAGTTCTAAAACTAAAAACCAATAAACAAAGAATACCTAACAATAAATACTTTCTAATCATCTTTTACCTCCATTTTCAATTCTTCAAAAGTTCTCCATAATTTTACTGTTATCTTTAAAAGTTCTTCTTCATCTTTTATTCCTTTAATTCCTTCAAAAACAACAGGATAACTATACTCAATTTTATCAAGTGCTTTATTCACTTCTATCCAGTTTATAGTTCCAAGACCAGGAACTAAATGCAGGTCATATTTTGAAATGTTTTTATCATCAATAAATACCTTTTTTCTATCCCCAAAATTATCATGAAAATGGGTCGTGAAAAGTTTATCCTTGCATAATAAAATCTCTTTTTTTAAATCTAAGTTACAAATATTGCTATGACCTGAATCAAAGCATATACCTAAATTTTCTTCATCAACTTTTTCAATTATTTCTAAAATATCTGAGATTTTTTTTGTATAAGGATAAGGGACATTTTCTAAAGCAACAGAAATATTATATTGACAAGCATATTGACATAATTTTTTTAAAACAAAGGATGTTAATTTATCAAATTTCTTTTTCCCTATTTCTTTTACTTTTATCCATGGTTTTTCTTCATCTTTTATTGAACGATTATGTAGTACCCAAAAATAAATACCAAAATTTTTTAATTCATCAATATAATCAAACTGTTTTATTAAATTCTCTTTTTGATTTTCCTCTAAAGATAAAAGAATTGGGCAAGAATGATAAGCAAGAATCATTAAATCTATTTTTTCACAGACATTATTTATTTTCTCTATTTTTTTCAACCTTTCTTTTTTATTTAATCTCAGCCAGGTTTCTGAATCCTGAAAACAAATATAATCAAATCCTACTTCTTTTACTTTTTTTATAAAATCAAATAAATCCTTTCTTGTCTGGTCAACATATATCGCCAATTTTCTATGCTTCATCTATTACCTTTCGTAATAAGGTGGATTTGCTCCATTCCAATTTGCTCCCCATAAATATTTTAACTCTTCAGGGCAAGGGTCTCCCCAGTACCAACCTCCTGTTTTCTTCAAAAAAACTTTATTCCTTAATCTCCATTCAACATGTCCATCACAAAATAAAAGATTACAACCTCCACTATGTCTATTACCGGGTGCATTACTCCATGTTGAAGGTGGAACAGTATAATCATCTGCAAATCCATTTACAAACATATCATAATAACCATCATTGTTAGAATCTGCCACCATAATTACTCCATCTGGCCTTTTGATTCTACTATATTTAGCACCCCAGGTAGGCATGGTGTATGGTGGATTTGTCGTATACATAATATTCACATTGCATCCATAAGAAATCCAGGAGAAATTAAATTTATGATATCTATTACTGGGACATTTCCAAACATTTCTGTTAGTTGCCCAAGTACCTGGTTTTGCTCCTAAATAATTATCTGTTAAACCCCACCAAAACCTGTCATCTCCTATTCCAGTAGCAAAATTATCTCCACCAGGAAGACGTTCATAATCATTTACATACATTAATAATCCCATCCCTATCTGTTTTAAATTGTTCATACATGCTGCAGCCCTTGCTCTTTCCCTTGCTTTACTTAATGCTGGTAGCAACATTGCTGCTAAAATAGCAATGATTGCTACCACAACAAGCAATTCTATTAGTGTAAATCCACATCTTTTATTCATCTTTCTCACCTCCTTTTTTCAAATTATTTTATTTCCGTTAAGATATATTAAGTGGTTTTTCTCATCTGCCATGATAAATGCAAAGTCAGAAGTATTATTACAGTTCATAACTTCAAGTAAAATATCATATTTCCCATTTTCCATTTCTGCTTCATATAAAGGACTACCCGGCCTATGAGGGGCAGGTATAAACTCACTATGCTGGTGGTATGAAAAAACTTCTTTTTTGTTTATCCAAATCTTTATACCATCTGTTGTTGCAGGATATATTTTTATTTTCTTTCTTTTCTCAAATTCAATCTGTGTCTTTAAAAATAAAATCCCTCTACGACCATTAAAAAATTTCTTTAAAGGTATAAACATTGTATCAAACACATATTCTTTAAATCCATCATAACTGCCTGAAAGAATCTGTTTTTCTATATCATCTACATTTTCAAATCCAAATACATCTGATATACCAAAATTTATCTTTAGTGGCTTTTCAAAATCAGATATCTCTGGAAGTTTAAATGGTTTTTCAATATATGGAAGGTTTTCTTCCTTTTCTGCTTTCTCTTTGAGTTTTAATATATCTCCTGTTAATTCATTTATATCTTTTGGAATACTTATATCTTTTATCCCCCAGCCAGTAACTATTCTTCTATCTATTTCTGTTTTTATCTGTCTTTCTATCTGTTCTTTACCAAGTATTATTCCTATTATTGCTCCTGCTGTTGCTGCTGTACAATCAGTATCATATCCACACCTTGCTGCTTCAATAATTGTCTTTAAAAAATCACCTTTCCCATACAAAAGTCCAGATATAATAAATCCAATGTTCTGAACACAATGGGTAAAATTATGGTGTCCAAAGTGCTTTAATATCTCTTCCCTTGTTTCTCTTAAATCTTTTCTTTCTATGTATAACTCTAAAACCATCTCACTTACTTTTCTCACCCTTGATGTTTCTGGAAGATATTCACAGGTAATTTTTATCAGTTTTTCTATATCAGTTTCTCTAAAGGCGATTGATTCTAAAATAGATAAAAACATCTCTCCATAAACACCTTCATTCCAGTGGTCAACAGAAGCATCAAGGTATGCATAGTATCCAGCAACCTCAGGCATTCCTGGAAAAATACATCCCCATATCTCACTTCTTATCGGTGCACCCATACATTCAGAAAACCAGTTGTTATATATCCCTGTCTGTGGTGGTCTAAGTCCTGCCTTTAAGTTTGCTATTGCTACTCCATACTCATCACAAGGATAGGTAATATTTTTAAGCCACCCTGCTGAAAAGTCATCAGCAGTTATCCTTATCCCTTTCTTCTTTAAAATATCAAGCCATACAAGTTGTAAATCAATGTCATCATTAGGAAGGATTTTTTCAGGCAATCTGTAAGGTATCTCTAAAAATTCTTTCCTTCCTTCCAGTGGACCACCTATACTTCCACCTATACTTTT
>JAMWCJ010000151.1 GCA_023818645.1 Candidatus Omnitrophota bacterium
TCAATTGCTGGCGAAGGCGCCAAGTCCTGCACCGCCCAAACTAAGGGAAACAGAGAAAACTTAATTAGATCTTTGTAAAACTTTAAATAGGGATAATTGCAGGACTTGAAGAGAGGCATGTTTAGGAATTGCGACGGATAGGAGTAATTCCTATGCCGATTGGCGACCGAAGCCAGCATTTCACGAAGTGAAATAGTCAATTGCTGGCGAAGGCGCCAAGTCCTGCACCGCCTATTGGGATTATAAGTATGCTTTCTATTTTAATTTTTAAAATGAAACTTAGAGAGATTTATTTCATCTAAATATTTCAAAAGGAGGGAAGGAAATGGCAGAAAAAATTATAGGAATAGATCTTGGGACAAGTAATTCATCTGCAGCAATTATGGAAGGTGATAAACCTGTTATTATACCAAGTGCAGAAGGAACAACGATTGTTGGTGGTAAAGCGTTTCCATCTTATGTTGCCTTTACAAAAGATGGTCAAGTTCTTGTTGGAGAACCTGCAAGAAGGCAGGCAGCGGTTAATCCTGAAGGAACTGTTTTTGCAGCAAAAAGGAAGATGGGAACAGATTTTAAATATCACATATATAACAAAACATATACTCCAGAACAAATTTCTGCTTTTATATTACAGAAAATAAAAAGAGATGCTGAACAATTTCTTGGATATCCAATTAAAAAAGCAGTTATTACTGTTCCTGCATATTTTAATGATAATCAGAGACAAGCAACAAAGGATGCTGGAACGATTGCAGGACTTGAAGTAGTTCGTTTAATTAATGAACCAACTGCTGCATCACTTGCTTATGGGCTTGATAAATTAAAAGAAGAGTTGAAAATCCTTGTTTTTGATTTTGGAGCAGGAACACTTGATGTAACAATAATGGAAATGATGGGAGGCGTTTTTAAAGTTTTATCTACAAGTGGAGATACTCAACTTGGTGGAACAGATATGGATAATGCTTTGATTGAATATATAGTTGAACAGTTTAAAAAGGAAACTGGTATTGATTTAAGAAATGATAAAATGGCGATGATGCGTTTAAAAGAAGCGGCAGAAAAAGCAAAAATAGAATTATCTTCTGTTGTTGAGACAGAAATAAACTTACCATTTATAACTGCTGACCAAACAGGACCAAAGCATTTAATAATGAAAATAAATAGAGCAAAACTTGAAGAATTAGTATCTCCGATTATAGAGAGATGTAAAAAACCAGTAGATAGAGCAATTGAAGATGCTAAACTTAAAAGGTCTGAAATAAATAAAATTATACTTGTTGGTGGACCAACAAGAATGCCTATTGTTCAGAGGTTTATTCAAGATTACATTGGGATTCAGCCAGAGAGAGGTGTTGATCCTATGGAATGTGTTTCAATTGGAGCAGCAATTCAGGGTGCAATTCTTGCAGGGGAAATGAAGGATAAAGATATTTTACTTTTAGATGTTACACCACTATCTCTTGGAGTTGAGACACTTGGAGGTGTCTTTACAAAAATAATTGAAAGAAATACTACTATCCCTGTGAAAAGAAGTCAAATATTTACAACTGCTACTGATAATCAGACATCTGTTGAGATAAATGTTTTACAGGGAGAAAGACCAATGGCAAAAGACAATCTTTCTCTTGGTAGATTTCATCTTGATGGTATTCCACCTGCTCCAAGAGGGGTCCCTCAAATTGAAGTTACTTTTGATATTGATGCTAATGGAATTTTACATGTTTCTGCAAAAGACCTTGGGACTGGGAAAGAACAATCAATAAGAATAACAGGTTCAAAAAAGTTATCACAGGAAGAAATTGACAGGATGATTAAAGAAGCTGAAAGATATGCAGAAGAAGATAAAAAATTAAGAGAAATAGCAGAACTTTCAAATCAAGCAGATTCATTAATTTATACAGTTAATAAAACATTAAAAGAACATGGAGACAAATTAACTGCAGAAGAAAAAAGAGAAATTGAAGAGAAAATTGCCAATCTCAAAAAAATAATTGATTCAGAGACAAAAACAGCAGAACAGATTAAAAAAGGGATTGAAGAACTTGAAACATCTTCTCATAAACTTGCTCAAATTTTATATCAAAAAGCACAACAATCGCAAACAGGCTCACAAAATCAGGGACAAACAACTACAGAAGAAAGGCCAAAAGATGAAAAGGTTGTTGATGCAGAATATAAAGTAGAAGATGATAAAAATAAAGAAAAATAAATTTTTGTAATTTTATTTTATGTTTATTGAATAAGTTTTAAATGCTTTAAAGTTGTTAAAGAACTTCTTTCATATTCATCAAGTTTCAATTGTATATATTTTATCGCTTCTTCAATATTAGGAATTAAGACATACTCTAATGCATTCACTCTTCTTCTTGTTCTTTCTATTTCTTCAGCAAAACTAATTAATTTATTCTCAATCTCATATAAATTAAATAATTTTCTCAAAATTCCAATACCTTCTTTAATCAAAAAATTTTGATAGGGTGATAAAAAATAATTAAAAACAAATTGTCCTGAAATATTTGTTTCAATTTCATTCATA
>JAMWCJ010000152.1 GCA_023818645.1 Candidatus Omnitrophota bacterium
TTTTTTAAAATCAAAATATTCTCTTAAACAACCGAGATAAGCCTTTATGGTTTTAAAGCTGTAATTTCTTAATCTTAATTCCAGTCTTGTTTTTTCTAAATATTCTTGCATAATTTTTATAAAATTGATAAAATAAAAACAGTAAATGATTATTAGTGATTTCACTGATAATTATACATTAAGTTCGTATAATACGCAACAAAAAGGTCGAAATCATACATACATTTCGTCTAAAAACGAGTTAGGCGACATGTTTTATATAAAATAGAGGATTTAGAATGATTTAGAATGAAAGTAATAGAAACATTTAATTTAATAAAAAAGTTTAAAAGTTTTACTGCAGTTGAAAATGTTTCTATTAAAGTAGAATATGGAGAGATATATGGATTTGTTGGTTTGAATGGTGCTGGAAAAACTACAACTATTCGGCTGATGCTCGGGATGCTAAAGCCAACAGCAGGAAAAGTCTTATTATTTGGCAAAAACATTACGGAAGGTTTCAATCTATGGAATGACATAGGATACATAGTTGAATCCGTTCATGCTTATCCCAATTTAACAGTCAGGGAAAATCTGGAATTATTCTTTAATTATAGAAAACTGAAAGATAAAAATCTTCTGGATAATATTATTGAAAGATTAAAACTTTCAGAGTATCAAAATGTTATAGTAAAAAATCTATCTTTAGGAAATTTACAGAGATTGGGGCTTGCAAGAGCATTGATTCATAGGCCAAAACTTCTTATTCTGGACGAACCTTTAAATGGATTAGATCCGGCTGGAATAATTGAAATGAGGGAGATGTTTAAAGAACTTTCAAATGGTGGAACGGCTATTTTTATTTCCAGCCATATTCTGGCAGAACTTGAAAAACTGGCAACGAAGATCGGAATTATTCATAAAGGTAAACTTATAAAAGAATTAGTTTATGAAGATCTGGAAAAAGAGTTAGAGAAGAAACTTACTATTAATACCAGTGATAATGAAAAGGCCATCAAATTGTTGACTCAAAAAGGGTTTCGACCTATTCTAAACAATAAAAAAGAAATTGTGCTTTATGAAAAAAATACCATAAATAATTCAGATGTAATATGTCAGTTTTTGACGATTAATGGTTTACCTCCTAAATTACTTTACCCTTTTGAGGAAGATTTAGAGTCTTATTTTATTAGAACAATAAGGAATGAGGGAGGTAAGTAAAATGAAAGATTTATTAATTGCTATATTAATAGAATTGAAAAAACTCAAACGTTCTATAATTGTATGGATTATTTTCATTGGTTTTGCATTAATTCCAATAATGGGTGGTTTGATGATGTACCTAATTAAAAACCCAGATTTAATCCCTGCTACAAGTGTGTTAAAAATAAAAGTATCTATGTTGTCAACCCCTGTTGATTGGAATTCTTATCTTGGAATTTTTATTCTACAAGGAGCAGGAATTGCTGGAATAATTGCCTTTGGATTTGTCATTAGCTATTTATTTGGGAGAGAATACGTTGATAAAACCTATAGAGACCTCCTTTCTTTACCAGTATCAAGAGTTACTATATTAAACGCAAAATTTATTATATACATTTTATGGTGTTTATTATTAGTGATATGGGATTTGGGTTTAGGTTTTATTGTTGGAACGATTTTAAAACTACCAGGATGGAATATAACATCTATACTTGAAATTATTAAAACATACTTTATAACTTCGTTTTTAGTTATTAGTCTGGGATTCATCATTTCATTTTTTGCGTTATGGTCTCGTGGCTACCTTGCTCCACTTGGCTTTTTAATTGCTGTACTTTTTATGGCTAATCTTGCGCCCTATCTTGGATTTGCACATTATTTTCCCTGGTCAATTCCAATGCTCTATGGAGGAATGGCAGGAGAAGAACTCAGAAAAAGTTTAAATGTGTTAAGTTATATCTGTATCGGAATAACATTGTTAGTTGGATATTTATTAACAGTTGGTTGGTGGAAATATAGTGATCAATCTTAAAGAAAAAATAAACACGCCGCCTAACAGCGGCTATACGCCATTAAAACGGCGCATAGCCGCAAAACGTTAAGTGAAATGCCCAAGCCCGCCTTGGGAAAAGAAGGTTTTATAAATTCATTTAAAAATTATAAACATGGAGGTAAAACATGAAGGAAACAAAACTTGACCTAATAAGAGAATACAAAACATACTACACAGCAAAAACGGTTCCTGAAATAGTTGAATTTGGTGAAATTCAATTTTTGACTATTGAAGGTAAAGGTGAACCTGCTGGAGAGGTTTTTACAAAAGCAGTTGAAGCACTGTATCCTCTTGCCTATGGTGTAAAAAATATCTGTAAAAAGCAGGGTAAGGATTTTGGTGTTCCAAAGTTAGAGGGATTATGGTGGGTAGAATCCGATAAGCCTGCTTTGGAAGTTCCTCGGGAAGAATGGTTGTGGAAACTTCTTATTCGCATGCCCGATTTTGTTACTTCAGATATGGTAGAAAAAGCAAAGGAAGAAGTATTCAAAAAGAAAGGAATAGAACT
>JAMWCJ010000003.1 GCA_023818645.1 Candidatus Omnitrophota bacterium
TTTATGACCAGGAGGTAGTAGATGCGTTAAAGAAGGTCTGGTATATATTAGATATGCCGTGTGGTAAAAGACTTGCTCCATACTTAAAAGAGATAGTGCCTGTCTTAGAGAAAAAGGGCGAATTGAAAATAAGTAATGAAGTGAGAGAGAAGTTGATAAAGATAAGTGCCGCCAGTATTGATAGATTATTAAAGGAAGAGCGGAAAAGGAGTTATACCAAATCAGGGAGTTTATTAAAGAAGCAGATACCCATAAAGACATTTGCTGATTGGAATGAAAATAGGCCTGGTTTTATAGAGATAGACCTTGTTGACCATAGTGGTGGGCTATCCAGAGGAATATATGCTCAGACATTAGATGCTACTGATGTATTTACCGGTTGGACTGAGACTATATGTGTAGAAAATAAATCCCAGATAAAAGAAGTTTATAAAAGTTTAAATCCAGCAGAATTACAGAGGCAGATTATACAACTACAAGAAAAACTGTTTGAGATAGTGAGGAAAAAGAGAGTTTATGAAAAAAGAAGATTGGAAGAAGAAAAAATTTTTGTATAGAAAAATTAATGAAGCAACAGGATTGACCATAAGTTTGCCAGCCACTGGTGCTATTGAAAAAGTTAGTTTTTCTTTCATCCTTTCCTGTATGTCATATCTACCTTCTTGTTAAAATAAAAAACACTCTCTTCTATATTGTATAAACTGATAGTAGTTTTATAGAACCAAAATAACTTGAAAAAAATTAAATCAGAATGTATAATCTAAAAACTGAAATAGAGAGGCAAAATGAAAATTGTTATAATTATGGGGTCACTGATAGATATTGAGTGGGCAAAAAAAATAGAAGATAAAATTAAGGAATTTGAAGTTGATGTTGATTTAAGAGTTGCTTCTGCTCATAAGACACCTATCAAAGTTTTAGAAATAATAAAAGAATATGAAAAGGAAGATGTAGTTTTTATAACTGTTGCAGGAAGAAGCAATGCTTTAAGTGGATTTGTTGATGCTAATACAATAAAACCAGTTATTGCTTGTCCACCATATAATGAGAAGTTTTCTGGATTTGATATTTTTTCAAGTTTAAGGATGCCTTCAGGAGTTGCCCCTTTAATAGTACTTGAACCAGAGCAAGCAGCAATTGCAGCAATAAAAATTCTTTCTATAAAATATCCTCAATTAAATCTGAAGATTAAAGAGTTCCAGAAAAAAATGAAACAGGAGATAGAAAAACAGGATAGAGATTTAAAAAATGGGAAGTGTTAAAGACCTTGTTATACTTGAGAAAGCAAAGAAAGGGAAAGTTGGCGTAGGAAGATTTATTTTTACTGATAGATATTCTGTTTTTGATTGGGGAGAAATGCCAGACCATATACTGGGTAAAGGAAAATCTATATGTATTTCAACTGCATATTTTTTTGAAGAAATGGAAAAAAATGGGATAAAGACACATTATATTGGACTGGTTGATAAAAAAGGAAATTTGAAAAAACTTAATGAATTAGAACAGCCAACAGATACACTCCAATTTAGAATGTTAAGAGTTTTAAAACCAAAAATTAAAGGGAATTCTTATGACTATTCAGTTTATAAAAAAGAAAGGGTTAATTATCTTATTCCACTTGAAATAATTTATAGAAATTATCTTTCAGAAAATTCTTCAATTTTTAAAAGATTGAAAGAAGGGAGTATAACACTAGAAGATATAGGTTTAAAAGAATATCCTACTATCGGTCAAATACTTGAAAAACCTATAATTGATATATCAACAAAACTTGAAACTACGGATAGATATTTAAAATGGGATGAGGCAAAAGAAATTGCAAACCTTACGGATTATGAAATAGAAGAAATAAAGTTAAAAACGTTAAAGATAAATGAAATTATAACAAAGGAAGTAGAAAAAGTTGGTCTTATAAACGAAGATGGAAAGATTGAATTTGGTTTTGATGAAGACAGAAATTTAATTCTTGTGGATGCAGTTGGAACACTTGATGAATGTAGATTTACTTACAATGGGATACCTGTGAGTAAAGAGATAGCAAGGATATACTATAGAAAAACCGACTGGTTTAAAAATCTTGAAGAAGCAAAAAAGAAAGATAAAATTAAATGGAGGGAATATGTAAATTTATACCCGCCTAAACTTCCTGAAAAATTATGTGTTTTAATATCAAGTATCTATGAAAGTTATGCAAATGAGATTACACAGAGAAAATGGTTTGATGTACCTCCTCTAAAAGAAGTTCTTGCTGAAATTAAAAAATTTATTTAAAATGGCACAGATATTAAAATTTTCAGAAGAGGTAATAGAAAAAGCAGTTAATATTTTAAAAAAAGGTGGAGTTGTTGCTTTTCCTACTGAAACAGTTTACGGTCTTGGTGCAAATGGTTTGAATCCAGAAGCAGTTATAAAAATATTTGAAATTAAAAATAGACCATTTTTTTATCCATTAATACTTCATATCGGAAGAAAAGAGGATGCAAATAAATTTTGGAAAAATATTGATAGAAGAGGTGAAAAACTTATTGAAAAATTCTGGCCAGGGCCTTTAACAATTATATTACCAAAGTCAGAAATAGTTCCTTATGTTGTTAGTGCTGGTTTTGAAAATGTTGGAATTAGAATGCCTAAACATTCTGTTGCACTGGAGATCCTTAAAAAAGTTGATTTTCCTGTAGCGGCTCCAAGTGCAAATATTTCTGGTGGTTTAAGTCCAACAGAAGCAAAACATGTAGAACAGCAGATCGGAGATAAAATTGAATTGATTATTGATGGTGGAAGATGCCCTATTGGTATAGAATCAACAGTAATTGATTTAACAACAGAAAAAAATGTTATTTTAAGACCTGGGGGAATAACAAAAGAGGAAATTGAAAAAGTAATTGGAAAGGTTAAAATTATTGATAGAACAGATAAAAAATTAGGTCAATTTTCTTTACATTATTCTTTAAAAACTCCATTACAAATTTTGAGAGATTTAAGTGAAGTTAAATCAGGGATAAGGGCTGGATTGCTTGCTTTTGGAGAAATTAAAGAAAAAGAAAAATTTGTGAAAATAGAAGTTCTTTCTGAAAAAGGAGATTTGAAAGAAGCAGCAAATAAATTTTTTTCCTGTTTATATAATCTTGATAATGCAAATCTTGATATAATTTACGCACAACAAGTTCCTGAAAAAGGGCTTGGAATAGCGATAATGGATAGATTGAAAAAATTAGCAATAAAAAATTAAGGTCATATTAAAAAATATAGTGGGTTTAAATTCATCTGAAGAAAAGAAAGAACTGGGTGGGAAATATTGCCAGTTTGAATTTAATTAGAATTAATTATCTTATATTAAAGAAGAGAGAAAGGAAGCATTAAAATGAATGAGAACTTGTGAGAGCGCTAATTTCCTCCTTACGAGATAATTTTACTTCTCTGCTTGTAAGTTTGTTTTTTTTCGTCCTTTTCTTTGCACAAGATTTTTTTTAACATCTCAACCATAGTAAAAATATACTGAAAATCATGATACTCTGCCATGCAAATCAATTTTTGTTCATATCCTTCCTTTTTGATAAGAAAAAGTTAAACACAAATAAATAAAAATGTTAAATTCTTTCCTCTTTTAGTTAGAAAAGTTAGAATTTAGGAATTTTTTTAAAAAAATGTGGTTTAGAATTCAATCTTAATTGTTATAATTTCATAAGGTTTGTAATTTAATATCAGTTGTTTGTTTTTCAAAGTTAATTTTTTCAGATTTTCTTCTTTAACATTACTCATCCATATATTTTTAACATCCCTTTCAAAGATAATAGAGCATTTACCCTTTTTACCTTCATATTCAACCATCCTTAAGATAAATGTATTATCTTTAATTGATTTTTTAAAACAAGTTGGTATCAATTTCCCTTTTAATTTGAAGATTTTTTTTGTTTCAATTATCCCTTCAGTAAAAATTGGTGTATTATTATATTCAATAGCCATTTTTGTTATTTCTGTAATATCAGATTTTCCAAAAAATAATCTATAAGAATATAAATGTTTTCCACTATCAGGGTCAGCATCTGGTTCATATGGATTCCTTAACAGAGTTAATGATAGATTATTTCCATCTACAGAATATCCATATTTTTCTTTATTAATTAAAACAACCCACCAGTTATTCTCTCTAAATCCAGCCCATCTTAATGAAGGATATTCTCGCGGTATATTTTTCCTTTTAATTACACCAAATGGTACTTCACAATAAAAATCAGCATTTTGAACATTAAAATTAAAATTCGACTTTATCATTGGAACTCCTATTTCATTATTTCCTTTTATATTCCATTCTGTTTCAAATTCAAAGTCAATATATGGGAAGTCCCTGTAAAAGATTGTTCTTTGGATAATTTCTATTCCTTTATATTTTCTTGTAACTTCAAATAGTGTTTGTATATTTCCTTCTTTAATTTCTATTTTTTCCATATCAACTAAATTTTCAATTTTATAAATATTTCCAATTATCCATGCACTCATTGGATGTGGTTTTTCCCAGTAGATTTTTATTAAATTTGCACAACTTTCTGCCCAGAATGAACTTCTATCTTCTGGAATTGAATTTGCTTTTGGTATAACTTCTTTTTTATTTTTTTTGTCATATATGTCTCTGATAAGACCACAATTTTTATCTATCCAAATGCGATAAAACTCATTCTCCCATCTCTCCTCTTTTTTTATAAACCCCTCCCTTTCTATTTTCCCTTTTTTAAAATAAAACGATTTGAAATTATAAGCAGGGACAGAAATGCAATTAAATATCAAATTTTTCTCAGAAATTTCCGCATCTAATTTTATTCCTTTTTCGTCTTCAATATGTATATCTTTTTCTCCTTTATAGGGTATTTTTAAAGGCAAACTTATTTCCCAACCATTCGGATTAAAGATAGTTATTCCTTCTTTTCCAGTTTTCATTTTTTCTATGATTTCATTTATGATTATATTCCCTTGTTCTATAACATCTTTTGCAAGTTCATCGGAATATTCATATGATTTATGTATTGCTGAACCATCAAGTATATCGTGAAATTGATTAAAAAGTGTTTTTTTCCATAAATTTTCAATTTTGTCTTCTGGATATATGTTTTTTTCAATTGCAAAAATTGAAGAAATTACTTCAAGTTTTAATAGTATATTTTCGCAATTTCTATTATTTTTCTTAATATCTGAATGTGTAGTATAACACCCTTCAAAAATAAAATTTAATTCGTCTTTTACAACCGGTAACTTTTTTTTATATTTTTCAATTGATTTAAAATATTTTTCAGTTGTAGAAAACTCAAGATATGGATAACATGGTTTTTCATTCAATTTTATTTTTCTTTCAATATCCTGTTCAGTTGGTCCTCCTCCATGGTCTCCAACACCATAAACAAACATAAACTCCTTTATTTTATATTTTTCGTAATATTCAACAAAAGAAGGAATAATTCTATCACTATCAATATGATTATTATAGATACTATTGAAAACGATTATCTTACTTTTATCTGGTCCTTCCCATAAAAATAAAGGATAACCCTTTCCACATCTCATAAAATAATAGTATTTTATTTCTGCATTATTAAGTATTGTGGGTATTGTATGAGGATGGCCAAATGTATCAGGACACCACATTATTTTTACTTCTTCCCCAAAATTCTCATTTACATATTTTTTTGAATAAATTATATGTCTAACAATGCTCTCACCATTAACCATATTCAGGTCATTTTCAACATAAGCATTTGCAGTTATCTCCCAGTTTCTATTTTTAACTTTTTCTTTTATCTTTTCAAAAAGTTTTTTATCTTTTTCCTGTGCGATTTCATAAACATGGGTCTGGCTCTGAGAAAAGGTTAAGTCCTTATATTTATCCATTAAATTTGTAACTGTTGTGAAATCTCTTAAAACAACTGAAACTGTATCTTCATATGTCCATAGCCAGTTCATGTCAATATGAGCATGTCCTATAAGATGTACTTTAAATTTTTTAGCATAAGGCCTAAATGGTTCAAGTAGATTTTCAATTTCATTAATAAAATTTTTTATTTTTGTCCAATCTCTTTTTAAAATAAGTTCTGGATCAAGTTTTTCAATACTTTTTTTTAGAATATTTAGAAGTTTTTGTTCCTTTGTTTCTTTTACAATAATTTGAGCGAACTTTAGTTGATATAAAACAGATTTTAACTGAAAAATTAAATCATCTATGTTTTTAATTGACAAATAAGACCAGAAAACACCAAGCCCATCTCCCTTTGCTGTTTTAAAAACAAGAAGAAACTTTTCATTTGGTTTAACATTTTCTGTTAGTAAAATCGGAGTTGCAATTTTATCAGCCCAGAATCTATGTGAATAGAGATTTTTACCATTTAGATAAAAACTAACTCCTGAAGGGAAAACAAATTTTAGATAAATTTTACTTCCTGTAATTTCTATTCCCTCAATTTCTTCTGGTATTTCTATCCACTTTCTTAAATATGCATCTCCATCTTTTAATGCCCAATTTATCGGTTGTTTTTTTATTTCCCAAACGCTGTCATCCAATTCAACTTTTTCTCCATCTGAAATATTCTGTCTAAATTTCCATTCATCAAGATACAAATATTTGTTAATTTTTTGTTCTAAATCATTCAAAAATTCTGTCCATTTTAAAAGTAAATCCATTTTTTCTCCTTTTTTATTCTTATTATTTTAAATGGTATTGAGATAAAATCAAGTTAATTTGTGAATTTTTGGAAAATTTAACTATTCTTTTTGGAAAATTTTAAACTATTATTTTCCGCACCAACAATTATTATATCTCCTTCTTTAAATTCACCAGAAAGGATTTTTAATGCAAGAGAATTTTCAATTTCTTTTTGGATAACTCGCTTTAATGGCCTTGCTCCAAAGTTTTCATCATAACCCTTTTCAGCAAGATAGTTTTTAGCTTTTTCAGTTAATTCTATTTGCATCTTTTTGTCACTCAATCTATTCTGTAAATATGAAATTTGAATATCAACAATTTTCAGAATGTGTTCTTTTTTAAGTCGCTTAAAGATAATTATCTCATCAATTCTATTTAAAAATTCTGGTCTGAATTTTGATTTCAGTGCATCCATTATTTTCTCTCTTATTAAATTTTCATCTGTGAAAGAAATAATTATTTGACTTCCAATGTTTGAAGTCATAATTATGACGGTATTTTTAAAATCAACAGTTCTACCTTGGCCATCGGTTAATCTTCCATCATCCAAAATTTGTAAAAGGATATTGAAAATATCGGGATGTGCTTTTTCAATTTCATCAAGTAAGATTACACTATATGGCCTTCTTCTAATTCTTTCTGTTAACTGTCCACCTTCTTCATATCCAACATATCCTGGAGGAGCACCGATAAGGCGCGAGACAGTATGTTTTTCCATATATTCACTCATATCAAGACGAACAAGGGCATTTTCGTCATTAAATAAAAATTCAGCAAGTGTTTTTGCAAGTTCAGTTTTACCTACACCAGTTGGTCCAAGAAAGATAAAAGAACCTATAGGTCTATTTGGGTCTGAAAGCCCTGCTCTATTTCTTCTAATTGCTTCAGAAACTACTCTTATTGCTTCGTCCTGTCCAACAACTCTTTTTGCAAGTCGTTGTTCCATATTTATTAATTTTTCAATCTCTCCTTCAAGCATTTTATTAACAGGTATTCCAGTCCATTTTGATACAATTTCAGCAATATCTTCTTCAGTAACCTCGTCTTTTAAAAGCCCTCTTCCTTTTTGTACCTCCTTCAACTTTTTTGTTTCTTGTTCAAGTTGTTTATTTAATTCAATCAATTTTCCATATTTATACTCTGCTGCTTTATCAAGGTCTCCTTCTCTCTGGGCTTTTTCTATTATATTTCTTGCAATTTCTATCTGTTCCTTTATTTTTCTTATTCTTTCAACTATTTCTTTTTCACTTGTCCATTGTGTATATAATTTTTCTCTTTCTACTTTTAGTTCTGAGAGTTCTTTTTCAAGTTTTTCAAGACGTTCTTTAATTTCTATAGAACTTTCTTTTTTCAATGCCTGTCTTTCAATTTCAAGTTGTGTAATTTTTCTATCAATTTCATCAAGTTCAACTGGCATACTATCAATTTCCATTTTTAATTTACTTGCTGCTTCATCAATTAAATCTATTGCTTTATCAGGCAAAAATCTTCCGCTTATATACCTGTTGGACAAAATTGCTGCTGCTACGATTGCACTATCGGTTATTTTAACCCCGTGATGGACTTCATATTTTTCTTTCAATCCTCTTAAAATTGAAATTGTCTCTTCAACAGTTGGCTCTTTTACATATAATGGCTGAAACCTCCTTTCAAGCGCCCTATCTTTTTCTATATATTTTCTATATTCATCAAGGGTTGTAGCACCTATACATCTTAATGTTCCTCTTGCAAGTTGAGGTTTTAACATATTTGATGCATCAATTGCACCTTCTGCAGCACCTGCTCCAACAAGTGTATGGAGTTCATCTATAAATAAAATTATCTCCCCTTCTCTTTTTTCTATCTCTTTTAAAATTGTTTTTAATCTTTCTTCAAATTCACCTCTAAACTTTGTGCCTGCAACTAAAGCTCCAAGATCAAGAGCAAGTATTCTTTTATTTTTTAAATTTTCAGGGACATCGCCTGAAACAATTCTTCTTGCCAAACCCTCTACTATTGCTGTTTTCCCTACTCCTGCTTCTCCTATCAGAACAGGATTATTTTTTGTTCTCCTTGATAAAATTTGTATAACTCTTCTTATTTCTTCGTCTCTTCCAATAACAGGGTCAAGTTTTCCCTTTCTTGCAAGGTCTGTTAAATCTCTTGTAAATTTATCCAAAACTTTATATTTGATTTCTGCTTCTCTATCCGTAATTTTCTCTCCATTCCTCAGATTCTGGATAATTTTTATTAATCTGTCTCTGGTAATATTATGTTTCAAAAAGATTTGTTTAACTGGAGATTCAACTTCGCTCATAGATATTAAAAGATGTTCTACTCCAATATATTCATCCTGGAAGAGTTTTGCATAGTTTTGAGATTTGTATAATAAGTGATTTAATGTAGGACTAATATATAAATTAGTTTTAGAACTGTAGATTTTTGGAAGATTATCTATCTCTTTTTCAATTTCATTTTTTAAAGTTTCTATATTTACATTCAATTCTTTTAAAATATCAACTATTTCATCATCTTCAACCATAACATATGCAAGATGAGGAACATCAATTTCATTATTATTTTTTTCTTGCGCCAATGCTTGAGAAGCCATTAATAATTCCTGTGCCTTTATTGTAAATTTTTCAATATTCATTTTACTCCTTTTTGTCTTTTTAATTTAGATAAATTTTTTTTAAAAAAGTTTCAAATCTATTTTTCTACGAATTTACATTTGATAGGTCCAAATCTTATTTCGTCATTGTCTTCGAGTTTATATGGTTTCTTTACTTCAAGACGAGCAACATTTACATATGTACCATACTGACTTCCTAAGCCAGTTGTTCCAATATCTTCAATATACCAACCATCCTGTCTTTTTGTTATTCTTGCATGAATTCTTGAGACTTTCATTAGATTATCAAGATATAACTTTTTTGTAGTATCAGGTAAATTTTTGAAATAATTATAGTTTGGGATAGAAATATCGTTTGTATTCTGTCTCCCTATATAAATCTTTTCTTTCGTTAACTCATATTCTTTATCCATAAAAGGATAGTCAAAAACAAGTTTAGCCATTTGTTTTTTGAGTTTTTATGGTTTTTAAAATAATATATATTCCACCAATTATGAATATTATAACTGCTATAATCTGTGTTGGGTAAAATCCAAGAGATGTCTTTTTAAGGTCCCCTCTTAAAAAATCTACAAAATATCTGATTAATGAAAAACCTATTAAATAAGAAGAAAAAATTAATCCTTCGCCCTTTTTAAATTTTTGAGACAATTTTTTTAATAAAAAGAAAAGTATTATATATAAAAATGAATAATAAAGTTGTGTTGGATGGACTTTCTTTGCAAGAAATGGGAATTTAATACCAAGGAAAAAGTTTGTTTCCTTTCCATAACAACAACCGTTTAAAAAACATCCTATTCTGCCAATTGCCTGTCCAATAGGTACTGAAACAGAAATTGTATCAAGAAGTTTAATAGTTGAGATGTTTTTAAATTTAGAAAATAAAATTAAAAAGATAAGGGAAAACAAAATTGCTCCTTCTACTGCAAGACCTCCATTTCTTAATTTAAAAATTTCTAATGGATGAAAGAAATAATAGTTAATATTTACAAAAATATGTAAAACTCTTGCTCCAATAATTCCTATAAGAATTGTCCAGAAAATGATCTGTGAAATTAATTTTTCATTATAACCCTCTTTTAAACATTCCTTTTGAAATAAAGACACAGAAACAAAAACACCAATGGCAACAAAAACTCCATACCAGTATATAACAAAACTACCAATTTTTATAAATACAGGATGCATTTTATTCTTTCAAATATTTTAAAAAAAATAAAATAATACCTATTGATACAAAAACATCTGCAAGGTTAAATACCGGGAAAAAGTGAAAGTTTATAAAATCAATCACATATCCATATTTTATTCTATCAATTAAATTTCCAGTAATTCCTCCAGCAACCAGTCCTAAACAGAATTTGTGATATTTTTCAAATTTAAAAGTATAAAAAAAAATAAAAAAAATTGCAATTAAAGAAAAAAAGATTATAAAAATTTTTATTTTTTCACTACTAAATAAACCAAATACTATTCCTTTATTTTTAACAAGTGTTAGAGAGAAAAACCTTGTTATATATATATTTTCTCCAAATTTTTTTAGTAGATTTACAATATAAAATTTTGTAATTTGATCGAAAAAAACAACAAAAAAAGTAGTAATGAAGAAAATATTTGAAAATAGTTTATTTTTTTCCACTTTTTTCTCTTTCGGTTTGACATTTTATGCAAAATCTTGCATAAGGAAGTGCTTTTAATCTTTCTTTTGATATTGGTTGTTTACAGTTGTCACATTTACCATAAGTTCCTTCTTTTATTTTTTTTATAGCAAGATCAATCTCTACAAGTATTTTTCTTTCAGAGTTGGAAAGCCCTACTTCAAGATCTTTTTCAAATTCATCTGTTCCATAATCAGCAATATGTGTTGGAACCCCTTTTTCTCCTTTTTCAATTACTTCCCTTGCATATGACAAATTTTTTAAAATTTTTTCTTTTTCTTTTTCAAGTAAATCAAGATAGTATTTTTTTTCTTCTTTTTTCATATTTACCTCGCATTTACAAATCAAAAATTATTGTTGTTTTATATTTACCGCTAATCTTTTCTATTTTTAAATTATGGTATGTCGCTGCTTTTATTTCCTTTTCTATATCCTTTATTTTCTTCATTATAAGTTTAACAAAAAGATTATATTTATTATTTTCTCTTTCTATCTTTAATTGTTCTATTTCTCCAAAAATTTTCTTTGTTTCTGCATAATATATCATCTCATTTAAAAACTTAACAAGTAAATTTTCAAGTTCTTCTTCTTGAATTCTTATTTCAACAGTATTTTCTATGTTATTAAGTTTAATTCTCATTATTTCATATAAACCTTTTAATGAATTTATAAAAAGTTCCTCTATTGTTCTTCCATATACATTTACTCCTATATCAGCAGTATGATTTATAATTTCAATGTTTTTATTCATTGTTTTCTTTCTCTACTTTTGTTATATCTGTTATTTTATCGTCGTTAGGAAGATTTATAAGTTTCACACCAATTGTATTTCTTCCAACAATTCTTATATCAGAAACTCTAATTCTTATAACAATTCCTTTTTTTGTAGTAATAATTATTTCATCTTCTTCTGAAACAAGTTTAGAACTGACGACTTCTCCATTTTTTGGACCAGTTTTTATATCTATAACTCCTTTTCCTCCTCTATGTTGAACTTTATATTCTTTTACTAATGTTCTTTTCCCATATCCCTTTTCACACACAGTAAGAAATGACATATTCTCTTCTTCAGGTTTTACAATCTCACAACTAACAACTTCGTCATTTTGTTTTTTAAACCTTATCCCTACAACTCCAAAAGCATCTCTACCAACAGGTCTTACTTCTTTTTCCGGAAATCTAATACTCAATCCTTTTTTAGTACTTAAAATAATATGATTATTACCATCTGTTAGTTTGACATCAATAAGTTTGTCATTTTCCTTTAGACCAATCCCAATTATTCCACCTTTTCTCGGTCTACTATATTTTTCAAGTGATGTTTTTTTAACAAGTCCATTTTTAGTTATCATTATTAAAAATTTTTCTTTTGAAAATTCCTTTACTGGTATAACAGCAGAAATTTTTTCTCCTGGTTCTATCTTTAAAAGATTTATTATTGGTTTTCCTTTTGATACTCTGCTTCCTTCTGGAATTAGATATCCTTTAAGCCAGTAAACTTTGCCTTTGTCAGAAAAAAATAAAATTGTATCAGTTGTTGTTGTTAAAATAAGATGTTTTATAAAATCTTCTTCTTTAGTTGAAGCCCCAATTAATCCTTTCCCTCCCCTTCTTTGTCTTCTGAAAGAATCGAGTGCTGTTCTTTTTATATAACCTTCGTAAGAAATTGTTACAACAATATCTTCTGGTCTAATTAAATCAATATCTTCAAATTCTTCTATACTTTCAACTATTTCTGTTTTTCTTTTATCTCCAAACTTTTCTTTAATCATCAAAAGTTCGTTTTTTACTATTTCTTTTACTCTTATTTGACTTTCAAGAATTTCTTTATAATCTTTTATTTTTAACTCAATTTCATCTTTTTCTTTCATTATTTTTTCTCTTTCTAAACCCGTTAATCTTGATAAAGTCATAGTTAGTATTGCATTTGCTTGAACTTCTGTGATTTTAAAAGTTTTTATTAACTTTTCCTTTGCTTCGTCTACATTTTTAGAATTTCTAATTAAATCAATAGTTTTATCAAGATTGTCAAGAGCAACAATTAATCCAAGAAGGATATGATGTCTTTCTTCTGCTTTTCTAAGATCATATTTAGTTCTTTTTATAACAATTTCTTCTCTAAAATCTATAAATAGTTGGAGCATTTCTTTAATATTCAAAAGACGGGGTTGTCTATTAACAAGTGCAAGATTGATTATTCCATATGAAGTTTGCAGTTGAGTGTGTTTATAAAGTTGATTTATTATTATGTCAATATTTTCATTTTTTTTAGTTTCAAGAACAACTCTTATACCAGATTTATCCGATTCGTCTCTTACTTCACTTACACCCCCAATTTTCCCATTTTCAATAAGATTTGCTATTTCTTCAACAAGGTTTGCTTTATTTACTTCAAAAGGGATGCTTTTTATTACTATATTTACTTTATTTTTTTCTTCTTCAACTTCAATATGTCCCCGCAAAATAATTATTCCTTTTCCTGTAGTATATGCATTTTTAATTCCTTCTCTTCCACATATCATACCACCTGTTGGAAAATCTGGTCCTGGTAAGACCTCCATTAATTCTTCTATTGATATTTCTGGATTATCAATAAGTCTTATTAATGCGTCTATCACTTCTGATATATTGTGAGGAGGTATATTTGTAGCCATTCCAACCGCTATTCCTGATGAGCCATTTATAAGAAGATTAGGAATTTTACTTGGCAAAACAGTCGGCTCCATTAAAGATTCGTCAAAATTAGGCACAAACTCAACTGTTTCTTTTTCAATATCTGCAAGCATTTCCATAGTAATTGGTGCAAGCCGTGCTTCTGTATATCGCATAGCCGCTGGCGGATCTCCATCAATAGAACCAAAATTACCTTGTCCTTCAATCAATGGATATCTTAAAGAAAAAGTTTGTGCCATTCTTGCGATTGATTCATAAATTGGAGCGTCTCCATGGGGATGATATTTACCCATAACTTCTCCTACGATTCTTGCAGATTTTTTGAATGGCTTACCTGGTTCTAAACCAAGTTCAAACATTCCATATAGAATTCTTCTATGAACTGGTTTTAATCCATCTCTTATATCTGGTAATGCTCTTCCAATAATAACACTCATTGCATAATCAAGGTAAGACTCTTTCATTTCTTCTTCTATTCCGACAATTCTTATTTTTTCTCCTTCCATCTCTTTCTCTTTTTAAATATCAAGATTTTTGACTTCTCTAGCATATTTTTCAATAAATTCCCTTCTTGGTTCAACAAGTTCACCCATAAGAACTGTAAATATTTCTTCTGCTTTAATAGCATCTTCAATTGTAATTTTTTTCAACCTTCTTGTTTGAGGATTCATTGTTGTCTCCCAGAGTTGTTCTGGATTCATTTCTCCAAGTCCCTTATATCTCTGTATTGTAAAACCTTCTTTTTCTTTTTCCTTTATTTTGTCATATATTTCAATAATTGAAAGTTTTTCCTCTTTGCCTTTTTCATCTCTTATTAAAAAAATTTTTTCAAAAACTTTATCTACTTTTGCTTTTATTTCTTCTAATTTTTTAAAAATTTTTTGTAATTCTTTTGATTCGTATATTTCAAAAAGTTTATATTTTTTGTCTTCACTTTTTGAAAAAAGATCAAATTCTTCGCCTTTTTGATTCAAATATTCAGTTACTTCTTCTTCATCGGTTAAAAATAGTTTTTCATTATTATATATAAGAAAATATGAAGGCGTTTTTTTATTTTTCTTGTAGAAAGAGATTATTTTTTTAATATCAATACCTCTTAGTGACAATGTTCTAATTATTTCTGAAAGTTTTTTACTTATTTCAAAAATTGTAGGGATTTGTTCATTATATTCAATCAATTTTGAATCGTAACTTACAAAAAGTTTCACTCTTTCTGCTGCAAATTGAACAAGAACTTTGTCTAATTCATTTTCTGTATTTATATAAAATTCTTTTTTACCTTTTTTTACCTTATAAAGTGGTGGTTCAGCTATATATACATATCCGTGTTTTATAAGGTCTGTCATCTGTCTATAAAAAAAGGTCAAAAGTAATGTCTTTATATGTGCTCCATCAATATCTGCGTCTGTCATTATTATAATTTTATGGTATCTCACTTTACTTATATCAAAGTCATCTCCAACTCCTCCTCCTATAGCACTTATCATTGTTTTAATTTCATCATTGTTTAGAACTTTTTCTAAAGATGCCTTTTCTGTATTAATTATTTTCCCTTTTAGAGGTAAAATTGCTTGAAATGTTCTATCTCTTCCTTGTTTTGCACTTCCACCAGCAGAATCCCCTTCTACTATAAATAATTCTCTTTTTTCTGGTTCTTTTGTTGAACAATCAGCAAGTTTGCCTGGAAGTGCTCCTGTTTCTAATAATTTTTTCCTTGTTAATTCTCTTGCTTTTCTTGCTGCTTCTCTTGCTTTTGCAGTTGCTATACATTTATTTAAAATTTCTCTCCCTGCTTCGGGATTTTCCTCAAGGAATGTTAAAACACTTTCATAAATTATTCCTTCTACAATAAATCTAACTTTTGAATTTCCAAGTTTTGCTTTTGTTTGACCTTCAAACTGTGGTTCTGGTAACTTAACTGCAATTATTCCAGTTAAACCTTCTTTTACATCTTCTCCTGTTAAATTCATACCTTCGAGGAATCCATTATTTTTACCATATTCATTTAATGCTCTTGTTAATCCACTTCTAAAACCTGTTAAATGTGTACCACCTTCTCGTGTATTCACATTATTTGCAAATGAAATAAGTGTTTCGCTGTAACCATCGTTGTACTGAAAAACAGATTCTACTTCTATATCTTCTTCTATTTTTTTTATATAAAAAGGTTTAGAGTGAAGGACTCTTTTATTTTTATTAAGATACTCAACAAATGAAATTAGTCCACCTGTATATTTAAACTCTTCCCTTATATTTTTTCTATCATCTAAAAATGTAATTTTTATACCAGCATTTAAAAAAGCAAGTTCTTTTAATCTGGCAATTAATATATTTTCATCAAAAACTATTGTTTCAAAAATTTCTTCATCAGGTTTGAAAGTTATTTTTGTTCCAGTTTTTTCTGTCTTTCCTATAACTTTAAGGGGTGTAACAGGTTTTCCTTTTTCATATTTCTGGTAATATACTTTTCCATCTCTTTTTATCTCAACCTCAAGATACTCTGAAAGTGCATTAACAACAGATACACCTACACCGTGTAATCCTCCAGAGACCTTATAAACTTTTTTGTCAAATTTACCTCCTGCATGTAATGTAGTCATTACAACTTCTACAGCAGGTTTTTTTTCTGTTAAATGTTGATCCACAGGGATTCCTCTTCCATTATCTTCTATTGTTACAATATTGTCTGGATGTATAATTACATTTATCTCATCACAAAATCCTGCCATTGCTTCATCTATACTATTATCAACAACTTCAAAAACAAGATGATGGAGGCCGCCTATTGATGTATCTCCAATATACATCGCGGGTCTTTTTCTTACTGCTTCAATCCCGCCAAGAACCTGTATTGATGAGGCATCGTAAGAACTAAGATTTCTTTTATCTTCCATTAAAAAAACCTCCATTTTTAGTGTATTATAATACCATTTTTTTTATTTTCTGTCAAAAGAGTGTACAAACTGGGTATGTTAGTAGCACTTTTCCATTTTCGTCAAATTTATTTTTATATATATTTTTTATTACCAATTTTTTGTTTTTTGCATAGGGACTCAAATGGTATAAATTTACAAATATATCTCCAGCAAATTTCACCATCTTCTCCTTCCTATCTATATCTTTCAAAAAATGCAAACTGTTTCTATGCCTCTTAAATTTGAAGGTTAAATTAAAATAAATTAAAATATTTTAGGAAAAGAGGCGGTTATGACAGGAAAAGAAAGGGTTTTGAATGCTTTTAACCATAAAGAAGGAGATTTTGTTCCTGTTTCTGACCAGTTAATTGTCTCAAAAGTTGCTTCTGAAATAATAGGAAGATATGCATATACAGGAGGTGGTGAATTTGAAAAGGATAAAATTGAACTTTTATATAAAAGAGAAAGAGATTTTTTAGTTGAAAGATATGTTGAAGATACTTTAAAACTTCATGAACAACTTGATTTAGATTTTATAAGAGTTGGTCTTGTTCCTTCAAGTGCCTATTCAATAGAAGATTTACCAAAAAGGATTGGAGAAAATACTTACTTATATGAAAATAAAGAAACAAAAAACTGGTCAATTTATAAATTTTCTGAATTATCTGGACAATTTTTTTGTCTTGATTCTTCAATAGATAAAGAAGGTTTTCCTGCTTTAGAAAGGGAGATTAAATATATAGAAAAAAAATTAAATGATGATATTAAATTTGATGACAAAAGTATTTTTGAAGGTTGGGATAAAATTGTTGAGAAAGTTGGAGATAAAAAATCAATTGCATTTTCTGCTGGTATTTCAATACCAATGAGACAAGTATATCTTGAATCTATTATTTTAAAACCAGATTGGATAGAAATATATCTTGATTATAGAACAAAATGGACGATTGAATTTATTAAAGAGGCAAAAAAACATAATGCAGATTTCATTTTAGGAGGAGGAGACCTTGCAGATAAAAATGGACCAGTTTATAACCCGAATGTTTTTAGAAAATTTCTTATGCCAAGATATAAAAAAATACTTGATGTATGTAAATCTCTTGGCCTTTTTTATGTATATAGAAGTGATGGAAACACAAGACCTTTATGGAATATGTGGTTTTTAGAAATAGGTTTTGACGGATATGGTGAAATAGATAAATCTGCAGGAATAAAATTGAAGGAACTTAAAGAGAAGTATGGAGAAAAAATAACTTTAGTTGGGAATGTGGATTGTGCTAAGACGCTTGTATATGGGAATAAGGACCAAATATATGAAGAAGTAAAAGAATGTATTGAGGATGCAGCAAGAGGGGGTGGTTATATTCTGACTTCCTCAAATTCTATTCATTACAATGTTCCTGCTAAAAACTTTATATATATGGTAGAGGCAGCAAGAAAATTTGGGAAGTATTAATTTATTGCCTAAATAATTTTTTTACCTGTCCAGCAGTAAAGACATAATTTTTCTTCCGGAATCCCAATACCTTTTACAAAATCCTCTATTGTATTATATTTTAGAGTATCTGCTCCTATTTTTTTTGCAATTTCTTCAATTTTATATTTTTTTGCTGCCAGTTCTTTGTAACTTCTTGTAGAAATATCATATAGACAGGGAGCAATTAAAGGAGGGCACCCTACTCTAACATGTACTTTTTTTGCTCCAAATTCTTTTAACTCAAGCACTTTATTTCTTATTTGAGTTCCACGAACTATAGAATCGTCACAAAGAATAATATTTTTTCCCTTTACATTTGCTTCAATAACAGAAAGTTTTAATTCCGCTTCTTGCTCTCTTTCTTCCTGTGTAAGGGGTAAATAACTTCTGCTTGCAAATCTATCAATCAAAAAAACTTCATCATAGGGAATTTTAGAACCTTTATGATAACCAAGCGCATAACCAATGCCAGAAAAAGGTATTGCTGAAACAATGTCGGCTTCTACATTGTCCTTTTTTGCGAGAAAAAAACCAAGATTATTTCTTGCTTTTGCTACAGAGACGCCTTCAATTATTGAATCCATAGAAGCGATATAACCCCATTCAAAAGCACAGAAAGCAATTTTTGGACTTTTTATAATTTTTTGGGTCTGAATACCCTTTTCATTTATTAGAATAATCTCGCCAGGTTTTACATCCCTTATAATTTTAGCATCAAGAAAACTAAAAGGTCTTGATTCAGATGAAATTATATAATCATTACTACTTTTTCCAATAATTAGTGGTTTAAATCCATAAGGGTCTCTTGCAGCATAAATTCCATCTTTACAAAGAATCAAAACTGTATAGGATCCTTTTACTCTTTTTGAAAGTTTTTCAAGTCCTTCTACAAAATTATTGTTTTGAACAATTATTTTTGCAATAAGTTCTATTTGTGTATGACTGAAAAATGACTGCCCTTTATTTTTTTCTTCATTAAATAATTGTTCAAAATTAATTACATTACCTGTAAAAGCGATAGAAAAAGTTCCTAATTTTGATTCAAGAGAAATTGGTTGCCTTTCTTTTAAACTTACATGTCCAATTCCATAGTTACCAATAAGTTTTTCTAATTCGAATTTTGTAAAAGAATGTCTTACAAAACCTTCATGGGTTATCAGATTGATTCCTTTATAATAAGTAGAAATTCCACAGTATTTTTGACCACGATGCTGTAATTTAAAAATTCCATAAAAAATCTTCTCGCTGCAATTTTTATTTGAGTAAATTCCAAAAACTCCACAATTTTCCATATTCATTTTTTCTCCTTTTTTATTTCATAAGTCAGTATTATTGCCTCAGCCACTTCTTTCATACTTATTCTTTTATTCATACTAAATTTTCTAATTTTATCATATGCCTGTTGTTCTGTTAAGTTTTCCTCCTTCATAAGAATGCCTTTGGCTTTTTCTATTTTTTTTCTTGTTTCAAGTTCTTCTTCAAGTATTTTTGTTCTTACTAAAAGTTCTGTATTTTCAATTACTATCGCTGCTTGATTTGCTATGGAAGAAATAATTTCTATTTCTCTTTCAGTAAATTTGTAAGGATATGTGGTATAAACATTCAAAACTCCTATTGCTTTATTTTTAACTATCATAGGAACTGACAACATTGATACAAGATTTTCTTTTTCAGCAATATCTCTATATTTATATTCTTTTTCTTTTCTAACATCTTCAACTATTATTGGTTTTTTTATTTCAAATACTTTACCTGTAATTCCTTCTCCTAATTTTAAAGGTGGTTTTTTCAAGTATTCATTACTCATTGCCTGTGTTGCTCTTATTTTTAAAACCTTTTCTTTTTCATCATAAAGGAATATTGAGCATATTTTTGATTTAAAAACTTCTGCAGTAACATTCACTATAAGTTTTAAAATATCTTCAAGATACATATCAGAAGTAATTGCACTACTGATTTTATAAAGTGCCTCTATTTCTTTATTAATATTCTCCTTTTTCATTTTTATTTGTTTTTTACAGAAATAATTTTTCAAAGCTTTCTATAAAATATCTAAGGTATTTAGAAATTTCAGGATTAGTAAAATTGTCTACAAATGGTTGTCCATATTTATTCATTTCAGTTCCACATATTACAGGCATATTCATTTTTTGGCAAACAGTCATAAATTGATGAAGTTTTTTTATTTTTAATTTCTTTTCATCCTCGTTTTTTATGTTCCAGTTCCTCTCAGGTATTATTGTAATCCCTCTAATTCTTTTTGCTTTAAGTAATTCAAGTAAAGTTTCTGGATTTTTTTCCCCTTCATTTGTTCCATCCAGCCATGTACCAATGGGTAATCCACCACTTTTTTCTATTACTTCTACAACTCTATCAAAAGTTGGAAAATCAGCACTTTCAGATTTTATATAACCAGGGCCTCCAAATTTAATAAGTTTTTGTCTTATTTTTTCATATAAATCGCCTATATTTTTTTCTTTTAATTCAATAAATTTTTTATTTTCCATTTCCAGAATATCAGCCCAGAAAATATCTGCTTTTTCTTTCAAAAGTTCCTTTGATTTTATATAGTACGCATAGATTATATGTCTTTCTGTAGGATTTTTTGATGGGGTTAGAGGAAGAACATCTTTTTCATAATCTATTTTTACATCTTTTAAATAATTATTAACTTTATCTATAATTTTTTTATTTCTTTTCTGAGAAATCTCTTTTAAATCATCCAAAAATTTTTTCTCCAGAGTATTTTCTTCTGGAACCTTTTTAAATCCTTTACCACATAAATAAAAAATTCCAGGTTCATTTGGAGAATTTATAACTTTCTCTTGCATCTCTCTTAAAAAAACTCTTGTTTCAAAACCGCTGGTTACTTTAAAATTTAATAATTCACCAGCCCATAAAGTTTCTTCAAGTCCAGTTAGTGTATCAAAATCAACAGTTCCTAAATATAATAACCCTTTTTTCCATCCTTCAAAAATAATTCTCAATGGAGACCAGTTTTTATAGTTAAAAGAATGGAATGTATGTATATGGGCATTAATAAAACCTTTAAATTCGTTATCTTTTTCAATTTTATTTTTTTTTATTAAATTACATAATTCAAGAAAACTTCTTTTTCTTGTCTCTATATTAAAATCAGAAAGAGATTCTAATAGTTTTTGGTTTTCCATTTTTGTGAATAAGTTTTTTAAAATTTTACAATAAAATAGTATAATATTCAAAACGAAAGGAGAAAAATGGGAGAAGGAATTGTAGTTTTGAATAGTGAAAATTTTGATGAGACAATTAAAAATAATGAAAAAGTAGTAGTTGATTTTTGGGCAAGTTGGTGTATGCCATGTAAAATAGTCGCTCCAGCATTTGAAAATATTGCAAAAAAATATAAAGGTTCAATTGTTTTTGCAAAAGTAAATGTTGATGAAAATCCGGATATTGCTGCTAAGTTTGATATTATGTCAATCCCTAATTTTATAATCTTTAAAAATGGGGAGAAAATTGGTCAAATTGTAGGAGCGATGCCCGAAGAGATTTTAGAAGAAAAAATATTAAATTATTTCAAATAATCAGTTATTCAAAATTATTTTTTTAATTTTCTCAACTGTTTTTTTAATATCTTTGTTTATTAATCTTATATCATAAAATTTTAACAATATTTTTCTTTCTTCTTTTGATATTGATATTCTTTTTTGAATTTCTTCTTCATTCATATCTTTTCTTTCTCTCATTCGCCTTTCCTGTTCTTTTTGTGAAGGAGGCAGGATTCCAATTAAAAATACTTTATCATTATAATTTTCTTTAATTTTCAATCCACCCTGTGTATCAATTACAAGAAGCATTTTTCTATTTCTTTTTAAATTTTCTTCTATTTCTTTTTTAGGGGTTCCATAATAATTACCATATACAATAGACCATTCAGCAAATTGATCATTTTTAATCATTTTTTTGAATATTTCTTCAGTCACAAAATTATAATCAATCCCTTTTATCTCACTTTTCCTTGGTTTTCTTGTAGTATAAGTTGTAATTATATCAATATCTTTTAACTCATTTTTTATTAATTTCTGTATTGTAGTTTTTCCTGTGCCTGATGGTGCAGAAAGAACAAATATTAAATGCTTCATTTATGGCGTAAATTTACCTGTAGTTTTTAATGAATAAATTGCTCTTACAGCGATAGAGTGAAAAGAAGTATTCAATAGTTTTTCCCATTGCTTTATTGCAAGGTCAATCTGTCCGTTTTTTTCGTAAGCATGGGCTAAAACATCATCAACAAATTCAGGATGGGGGAATTTAATTGCTTTTTCTAAATATCTAACAGAATTAGGATAATCTTTTCCTTTATGATAATAAGTCCATCCAAGTTCAAAATAAAGGTCATATCTATCTTTGTTATATGTAATACCCTTTTTGAGAAAAGAAACACCATTACTATACCAGTAAAGCATTTCCATTGGAACACTTATAAATTCTTTTACAAGATTATACATCTCTTTATTTCCTATTTTTTCTTTAAAATTATCTATTTTAACAAAACAATTATTTATAAAATCTAAATATTCTTTAATCTTTTCGTCTGTCTTAGCATAATCTCTTGCTAACCCTTCAATTAACTCTTTTATTTCATTTTTCAGTTTAATTATAACTTCTTTCTCTTGTTTATTTTCTAACTTTGACAATATCTTTTCAATTTGTTCTTCAATAGAATTAGCCCTTGCTCGAACATTAGAAAAAATATTATAAGCCATATGCCAACCACCAACTGCCCAGACAACTATATATGTTGGCTGGAGCCATGCTATTGCTTCAAGTAAAGGTAACATTTTATAATGTTGACCAGAGTGCCAATAATTTTCTATATTTAGCCATAAAAGATCTGCTGCCAATCCTTTAAAACCACTTAATATTAAACTACCGGCTATCTGTCCAGGCATCAATAAAATAGAACTTTCAAGATTTTCAATTTGTTTAGAGTAGTCAATACTCACTTGTAAAAATCCAATTGGTATTAAAAGCAATATTGCAATAAATAATCTTACCCAATTTCTTTTCATATTTCCCTCTTTTGAATAAAATAGGAACCTATTAAAAGGACAACTGCAAGATATAATATACCATAAATACCGGTTTTAAATATATACTGCCAACTTACATCAATTCCAACAACAACTTTATCTCTTATATTAAAATTTTCATAATTTGGAACGACTGTATGAAGAATTTTCCATAAACCTTTTAAAATTACATTTTCTGTCCTATCTGCAAGTTGATTACCATATGAAGTCAAATGACCAACTATGTATAAGAAAAATGAAAAAATAACATTAAAAGCATCTGAAGCAAAAGTCGCAACAGTAAGAGTAATTGAAGCGATCAGAATAAGTTCAATAAATATTAATAATAGGGTTTTAAATACTTGTATATCGGGTGGACTTTTTTTAAAAATTAGTAATCCTATGAAAAAAAGAGACATAAGTATAAAATTTAAAAGTAAAATTAAAATAGTACCAAAGAATTTTCCAATAAAGAAATTTTGTCTTGTAATTGGTTTTGAAAATAAAGTATAGATGGTCCTTTTTTCAATTTCATTTGAAATTGCTGTAAGTGAAATAAAAATTGCAATTAAGGCACCAAAAAATTCTATTCCTGAGAAACTAACATCTTTAATCATTTTTAATTCTTCTTCTGCTGTCAAAAAAGAAAACGCTTTAGATGCTCCAATTACAACGAGTGCAACAACAAGCAATATATATAAAGTTTTTTTCCTCAAAGATTCTTTAAAAGTGTTTAATCCAATAAACCATGCTTTTTTCATTTTTTTTCTCCTTTTCGGTCAAATTCTTGTATAGTTTTTACGAATAGATCTTCAAGTCCATCAGCATTATATTTTTTTATCAATTCATCAAGTCCTCCTGTTGTAAGCAAATATCCTCTATGAAATATTGCAATTCTATCACAGACCCTTTCAACTTCTGAAAGGAAATGGCTTGATAAAAGAATTGTTTTTCCTTCCATTTTTAATTGTATTAATAAATCTCTTGTTTCAATACATCCAATAGGGTCAAGACCAGTTGTTGGTTCATCAAGAATTAAAATTTTAGGGTCGTTTATTAAACTTGCTGCAAGACCAATTCTTTCAAGCATACCCTTAGAATAATGTCTTAAAGCAAGTTTTTTAACTTCATGAAGTTTGACAAGGTATAACAGTTTTTCAATCCTTTCATTTACAGTTTTATCAGGGATTTCAAAAAGTTTTCCATAAAATTTTAGAAGTTCAGGACCGGTAAGATAATCATAATAATAGGGATTTTCAGGTAAAAAACCAACATTTTTCTTCATCTCTATATCAAATTGGTTTTTTCCAAGTATGCTTATTTCTCCAGAAGTAGGATATAAAATTCCAAGCAAAAGTTTTAAACATGTTGTTTTGCCAGAACCATTGGGACCAAGAATTCCATAAATTTCTCCCTCTTCTACACTAAAAGAAACATTTTCAAGACCTATAACTACCTTTTTTCTTCCAATATAATAATATTTTGTCAATTCCTTTATCTCTATTACATTCATTTTGCCTCCTTATAAAAATAATATTATATCATTAAAAATAAATTACAAAAAATCAGAATAAATTTTATCAAAGATGTAAAGTAATAATTTCCCTTTTTCTCTCAGTTGCAGAGTGTCCTTTTTTAATTTATTGTATATATTTTTTAATTTTAACCTTAATTTTTCTATATCCCCTTCCCTATCTTCTATATCATCTCTTATTTGAAAAGCAATCCCAAAATTTTTTGCTATTTTCTCTACTAATTTCTTTTTTTCTACCTCTATATTTTTAAAATAAAATGGAACTTTAAAACAGATTTCAAAAAGTTTTCCTGTTTTTAAATAATCAATTTTTCTTTTTTCTTTTTCAGGAATTTTTTGTCCTTTGTAAATTAAATCAAGAGTTTGCCCTCCTGCCATCCCTTCATAGCCAATTGCTTTCGCAATATCTTTTAATAATAAAGAATTTCCACTTTCTGCAATAAGTTGAAACCCATATGCTAAAAGAGTATCTCCAACAAGAATAGCAATTCCCTCACCAAATTTTTTATGGCATGTGGGTAGTCCCCTTCTAAAATCATCGTTATCCATAGAAGGAAGGTCGTCATGAACAAGTGAAAAATTGTGTATAAGTTCTATCCCACTTGCAACAGGTAAAATTTTTTTTCTTTCAATCTCAAAAATATCACTTACACATAAAACCAAAATAGGTCTTAATCTTTTACCTTCAGAAAAAACAACATATCTTATCGCCTCACATAGAATTTCGGGAGATCCTTTTTTACCAGGTAATTTTTTATCTAAATAATCTTCTATTTCTTTTTTCCAAATTTTAATTTTATCTTCCATATATATAAATTTTTTTCACTCTTTTACTGCCAAAACCACATAATATTTCTTGTGGAACAGTATTACATATTTCTGCCATAGTTTCAATTTCAAAATTGTCTCCAAAAATTTCTATTATATCTCCAATTTTAACATTTTTTCCAGTAACATCTATAAGTGTCTGATCCATACAAATGTTTCCAATAATCTTAACTTTTTTTCCATTCAATTTTAACCAGAACTTATTAGAAAGGTCTCTCCTTAAACCATCGCCATATCCAATGTTACAGGTTGCTACTTTTGTTTTTCTTTTAGTAATGAAAGAGAGACCGTAACTTAAAGGTGTTGACTTTTCAACATTTTTAATAAAAGCAATTCTTGTAAAACCTTTTATAGCACAATCAAATTTAACCTTATTAGCAAGGTATTTTGCAGGATAAACTCCTAAGAGTAAAAGGCCAACCCTAACCATATCAAAATTCTGATAACTTTCAGGTAAGTTTAAAACTCCACCCGAATTTGCTATATGTTTAATCGGAATTTTGACTAAGTTTTCAACTTTATTGACTATTTTTTTAAAGGTATTCAATTGATATTTTGCATATGTTTTATCTTTTGATTCAGAGGTTGCAAAATGCGAAAAGAGACCTTCAATTTCTATCCCTTTAAATTTTATAATTTTTTCAATAAATGGAATAATCTCTTTCTCCCTAAAACCAATCCTGCCAAGACCTGTATCAACTTTTATATGAACAATTGCTTTTTTTTGAAATTTTGTAGAAACTTTTTTTATTTTTTGAAAAATTTCATCATTACATAAAGTTATTCTTATGTTATTTAAAATACATTGTTCAACATTTTCTGGTAAAATACTCCCCATTATAAGGATAGGTTTTTTAAGATTTAATTTTTTTAATTCCAATGCTTCATCAAGACATGCAACACCATAAAAATCAACCAGGTCATCTATCTTTTCTGCGACATTTTCTATCCCCATTCCATAAAGATTGCACTTAACACTTGCAAGGATTTTTTTCCCTGTTAAATTTTTAACTTTTAAAATATTTCTTCTTATTTTTTCAACATCTACTTCAATCCATGTTCTTGTTTCCATTTTTAATTTTACTTAATATCTTTTCTACAATCTTTTCAGGTTCTTTATTTTCATAAATAGGTCTGCCTACAACTATAAAATCAGCTCCTTTCTTTATCGCCTGTTCTGGTGTTGTAATTCTTTTCTGATCATCTTTTTTATTTTTTTCATCTATTCTTACTCCGGGTACAATTATTAAAAAAGGAGATTTATATTTTGTTCTAATCATTTCTAACTCTTGACCTGAACAAACGACACCATCTATTCCCCATTTATAACCATAATTTACAAGTTTTTCTACAAGTTTATCTATTTTTATGTTTAGAAAATCAATTTCCTTTTCTACAAGTGATGTTAAAACAGTCACTCCAATTATTTTTGTTTCACTTTTTAATTTTTGTTTTACTTCAACTATACTTTTTATTACCTGTTCTCCTGACATTAGGTGTACTGTAAACATATCAACTTCTTTTTCAATTAAAATTTTTGATGCATTTTTTACAGTGTTAGGTATATCAAAGAATTTAAAATCCAGAAAAATTTTTTTACCTTCTTTTTTTAATTTTTTTATAAGTTCGTCTCCACAGGTAAAATAAGAAATAATTCCTACTTTATAAAAATCAACTTTATTTCCTAATCTTTTAATTAATTCATAAATTCTTTTTTTATCATCTAAATCAAGTGCTACTATTAGTTTTCCCATTTTCTTCCAAAAAATTCAAGTATTGCAACGATTACAAGAATTAAAATAACTTCAAATAAGACCTCAATTCCTCCATAAACATTAAGATTTTTTAGAATTAAAGCATTTATACCTGTTGTAAGTGTTAAAAGATAGATAAATAAGATGGCTTGTTTTTGAGTCATACCTATTGAAACAAGCCGATGAGAAAGATGATTTTTATCTGCCTGAAATATTGGGTATCCTCTTTTTTTTCTTATGACAATGACAGAGATTGTATCAAAAAATGGGACAGAGAAGACAATTAAGGGGATAAAGACTGGTAGAAAAGTTTTGCTTTCTTCATATTTATAATATGTTAATAGAATTGAAGTTATTCCAAGAAAATATCCTAAAAAACTACTTCCAGATTCACCCATAAATATTTTTGCTGGAGGGAAATTGTAAAAAAGGAAACCACAGGTACTCCCCAGGAAAACAGATAAAATTGTAGCAATAAATAATTGCTTCATTTCAAAAGCAAAAATAAATAAAATAATTCCTGTAATAATTGCAACACCTGCGGAAAGTCCATCCATATTATCTAAAAGATTAAAAGAGTTCATCATAAGGATAATCCATAGACAGGTAATTAGATAAGAAAGAAAGGTATTAGAGATAAAAAAAGTGATTCTTATTCCAGATAAAAAAATAATTGTGCCTGTGATAAACTGAAAAAACAACTTTTGAAGTGCTTTAAGTTCATAAACATCATCTATTAATCCAAAAAAAATTACTATAATACCACATAAAATTATACTTAATAATTTAGGTAAAACATAGTAAATCCCTGAAATATATTTTTTTATAAATTCTGGCACAAGATTATAATTCACAAATAAAATACCTATTACAACAACAAGAAAGAAAGAGCAGAATATTCCAAGTCCTCCAAAAAGAGGAGTTGGTTTTTTATGTATCTTTCTTTCCGAAGGGATGGCTAAAATTCCTACCTTTTTAGCAAGTTTACCAAATAAAAAGGTCAAAAATAAAGACATGAAAAAAGATATAAAAAAAAGTATTAAATAAAGATATTCCCACATTTTAAAAACCTTTTTACTTTAATTCTATTTTATTTTAGCATTAAAGTCAAACGAAAAAATTAAAGGTTTTGTAATCTTTCTGAATAACTATTAAAAATTTAAAATAAAAATTTTAATCTATTAAATTATTTACACTTTCTCTATATATTTCTTTTATTTTCTTATTTAATTCAGGATCTATAAAATCAGGAGTTATTTCTAAAAGTGGTTTTAATACAAAGATTCTTTTTCTATATTGAGGATGTGGTATTGTAATTTTTTTTGTTTTAATTTTTCTTTTCTCATAAAAAATTATATCAAGGTCAATCTCTCTTGCGTCTCCTTTTTTATGAGGAAACTTTCTTCCTATTTTTTTTTCAATATCTTTCAATCTTTCTAAAAGTTGTTCAGGAGATAAGTTTGTTTCAACTTCTATTGCACCGTTCAAGAAAAAACCGCCTTTTGCATTAACTGGAGGGTTTTCAAAGAAAGAAGATATTTTCTTAATTTTAAAGGATTTCCCAATTTTTTTTAATCCTCTTTTAATGTTTTTTGCTCTATCACCTTTATTACTTCCGATAGCAATATAAACTCTTTTCATTTTCTTATTATTCAAGGAAAGATTTAAACAAAACAGAAGGGTTTTTATATTTCTTTTTTTGTTTTCTTACAAAGTTTACTGAAAGAAAAATAGATGATAGTTTTTCATATTCATAATTTTCGTCCATAAATGGGTCAAAAATAAATAGGAATCTAATATCTTCTGAAAGAGTTAATTGTCTTAATATATTTTTTGATATTGTTTCAAAATTTTTTACCCAGATTGAAGGAGTTTCCTTTGAATTAAGAGCAAAATTAAACCAGTAAAATGATCTATTTTTTATATTGGGAAATTTGTCTATTTTTTCAATATTGAGAAAGATTCTTAATCCTTCAAGAGTTTCTGAATCTGAAAAATAAAATGTATCTTTTCCAATTTTATCTGAAAAAACGAGTTTCTCACTAAATTTTCCCATTCCATAAAGATATAAGAAATTTGCGACAGGTTCATTTAAATCAATCCTAATTTTGTTTATCGGGTGTAAATTTAGAATTTTAAATGAATTTGTCATAATTGCATTAATCTCTTCAAATTGCTCATTCTTAAATTTAATCTCATCAAAATTTTTATCCCTTATTTTATTAGGAAAATTATTTTCTAAAAGAGGCAAATCTTTAGAAATTTTTAAGATTATATCTTTTTCGTAAACATAAAATTCATTATTTTTATTTCCCTTTTTGATTTCCTCAATAAGTTTCTGTTTTTCTTTTAGATTTAAACTCACTTCTGTTTCAATTATTTTATTTTCCAAGGCAGATACGAATTTACAAAGAAAAAAAAGATCGTTTTTTTTGGAGGGGATAGGATATTTTAATGCACGTAAGAAACTATGCCCAGGGAAAAAACTATCAGGTAATAAAAATTTGAAATAACTTTTTTCAATTGTTTTATCAAGAAGAAGATAACCCCATCGTCCTTTTTCCATAAATGTTTCAAAATTTTCTTTTTTTGCATATTCAAATAATGTTTTCTGTCCCCTTTTTTTGAAAAGTTCCAAATATCCATGGAGAGCAAAAAGAACAAGTTTCATATCTGTTATTTATTCTATATATTTAAAAATTTTTTCTATATTTTTTAAAAACTGATGTATATCAAAAATTTTGTTAAGTTCATCCTCTTTAATATACTTTTTTATAGAATCATCTTTTTTAATAAGTTCACAGAAATCAACCTTCTTTTTCATTGCTTCAAAGGATATTTTTTGTATTTTTTCATATGCATCTTTTCTTGACCAACCTTTTAAAACAAGAAAATTCAGTAATTTTTGTGAAAAATAGACATTATTTAAAATTTTCATATTCTTCTCTATATTTTCTATATTTATTTCCATACCATCAATAATCTTTGTGAGTAAGTTTAATATATAATCAAGAAGAATTGTTGATTCAGGTAATATTAATCTTTCAGCAGAAGAATGGCTTATATCCCTCTCATGCCATAAAGCAACATTTTCTAAGGCAACATTTACATTTTTCTTTATAATTCTTGAAAGGCCACAGATTCTCTCACATAAAATAGGATTTCTTTTATGAGGCATTGCAGAAGAACCCTTTTGTTTTTTCCCAAATGGTTCAAAAACTTCCGATATTTCTGTTTGTTGTAAAAGTCGGAATTGTAAAGCAATTTTTTCACATGAACAGGCAATAATTCCAAGGACAGTTATAAAATAAGCATATCTATCTCTTGAAATTATTTGAGTTGAAAACTTTTCCCTTTTTAAATTAAATTTATTACATACATATTCTTCAATTTCTGGTTCTATATTTGAAAAGGTTCCAACAGCACCTGATATTTTACCCACACTTATTTCATTAATTGCCCTTTCAATCCTTTCTTTATTTCTTAAAAATTCAAAATACCATGTTCCAATTTTAAAACCCAATGTTATTGGTTCTGCATGAATTCCATGTGTTCTTCCAATTATTAAAATGTCTTTATATTGAATGGCTTTCTTTTTTAAAACTTCAAGTAAATTTTTTATATCATCCAAAATTATATTTCCTGCCTCTCTTAAAATTAATGCAAAGGAAGTATCAATAATATCAGAAGATGTAAGTCCTAAATGAATATATTTCCCTTCATCCCCTACAGTTTCACTAATTTGTTCAATAAAAGCAATAACATCATGATTTGTAATTTTTTCAATTTCATTTATTCTCTCAATGTTAATCTTTGCTTTTTCTTTAACTTTTTCTACAATATCATATGGTATAACCCCAATTTTACTCCATCCTTCCAGAACAGCTATTTCTAGTTCAAGATATTTTTTAAATTTATTTTCATCAGTCCAAACTTCTTCCATTTCCTTTCTTGTATATCTTGGTATCATATTTTTCACCTCCTGAAAAATTATATATTATTGATGTTTAACTTGCAAGATAACTTTATTAAGGAATAAGGAAAAATTTAAAGACAAGATAGAGTATGAATAAAAATAACATTAATGAGAAATATAAAGGTAAAAATTTGATTATAATGAAGATTAACAAGACAATAATTGGTAGAATTAAAAGAAAAATAATATATTTTTTTGTTTCTTTTATGTCTTGCGCAATAGATTTTATAACATCTTTTTCTTCACCGCAATTTTTACATCTTTGTTGTTCTTGTGCATTTTCTTCTCCACAATTTCTACAAATCCATATAACTCCTTCTTTTCTTCTATTTTCTTTCTCTGATACTAATATTTTATGCCTGATTAAAGGTAAATCTTTAATTCTATACGCAGTTTTATAAAATTGAAGTGCCTGTGAATATTCTTCTTTTTTAAAATAAATATCCCCAAGTTCAATATATGCTTTATAATTGTTTGGTTGTTGAGATATTATGTCTTTTAGTTCATTGATTCTTCTAATTTCTGATTTCTCTGTTATTTTTTTTTCTTTTTTCTCTTGTAAAAAATGAATGAAAATATATCCGGAAAGAGGGATAAATATTGAAATGAGAGAAATTTTTAATATAGTTAACATAATACTTATAATAAAAAGGAGAGAAAAAATTGTCATTTCCTGATATGATATATCTTTCTCTATCCATTTTTCAAAAACGATAAAATAAAACTCTATTCCAAGAATTATAAGAATAAATCCGAGTTTTAAACCTAAAAAATATCCTGAACCCCAATTAATCATTTCTATATACTTTTAGTATTTTTTCAATTACTTCCTGTTCATCTGAAAAGTTTATAAATATTCCTTTTTCTTTTTTAAACCATATAATTTGTTTTCTCGCATATTCCTTCGTTCTTTTTATGATTAATTTTTTTAATTCTTCAAAGTCAAATTTATTATTTAAAAATTCAAGTATTTCATTATATCCAATAGGTGCTTTTATATTTAAATATTTTTCAAAACTTTCTTCTTTTAATTTCTTAACTTCTTCAATCCACCCATTTTTAAACATCTTTTCTATTCTTTTTTCTATTCGTTGATAAATTTCTTTTCTATCCCTCATTAAAATAAAATACATTATATTGCCTATCTCTTTTAATGTTTTTTCGGGTTTTTGAGTTCTCCAGTAACTCATATTTTTTCCTGTCATGTCATAGATTTCAATTATTCTTTTAATTCTATATCTGTCATTTGGATGTATTTTTTCTGCACAGACCGGGTCAATTTCTTTTAATCTTTGATAAAGATTTTCGGTAGTTTCTTTTTCAAGTTTTTCCCTTATTTCTTTTTGTTTAATTTTTAACTCAGGTGATAAGTTAAATAAACCATTAATTAGAACTCTAATATAAAAACCGCTACCTCCAACAATTATTGGTATTTTCCCTTTTGAAATTATTTCCTTAACCTTTTCAAAAACCATGTTTGAATATTGATAAACATCAAAATCTTCTTTTAATGAAAGAAAGTCAATAAAATAATGTGGGATTTTTTCTCTCATTGATAAAGAAGGTTTGTCGGTTCCAATATTTATTTCTTTGTAAAACTGTCTGCTATCGCAGGATATAATTTCTCCATCTATTTTTTCGGCAAGTTTAAAAGATATTATTGTTTTACCAGAAGCAGTAGGTCCTCCAATTATGAGTATTTTATTACTCATTAAAGATGTTTAAAATAAAGATGTTTAAAATAAAGTTCCTAATTTTCCTGTCTTTTTTTCCATTTCTATAAGTTGTTTTCCATATTCAAATCCAGCAATAGCAATTGGGTCATCACTTCTTAAAGTTCTACTTTTTGTATGGTCAGGATTGAAAAAATCTCTTTTTTCAAGAGAAGTCAAAAATCTATTTTTAAAGTCATCAAAACTTTCTCCATAAATATGGTAAGAATCAGAAATGTCAACATATTGACCAACTTTAACTTCTCTCCCAGTTTTTTTTGATATTTCATCTGCAATAAACTTTTGAAGCGAAGTCAGTCCAAATAGATTCATAAAAGCAGCTCTATAAGCATCTCTTGAACGCCAGTGGGTATTCATATTTAAAAATAATTCACCATCTTTTTCTATTATTCTGCACCATATTCTTTGTAAACAAGGAGGGTCATAAGTAAAAGGATCATAAAATGGTATCCATGTTATACCCTGGGCTCTTCTTGAATAAGGGACCTCTGAAAGTTTATTTACTATATAAACAATTTGGTTAATTTTCTCTTCTTTACCAGGTATGTGATAATTTGCAAGACGGTCATGATAAGTATATGTCCATTTTTTTTCTTCTGGACTAATCCATAAGTCGTGTATTCCATAAACAACTTCTTGTCTATATTTTTCAAGGTCTTCAATACCTCCAGGAAACGCAAGATGTATTCTTGGTTCAGAAAAAGGATTTTTTATAACCATAATCATTGTGCAATCCTTACTCGGCTTATCATTTTTTTTATCATACTCAGTTTTTACATTTATCCCTTTTTCCCATAATTCTAATAAACTTTTCTCCCATACCTCTGGAATATTTTCACCTTCAACTTTTATAACTGGTATCATCTCTTCCTCCTGAGTGGCATTTCTTTCCAATCATAAGTATTTAAAATTTCATTTTTTGTAAGCCATCCTCTTCTGGCCATACCTATTCCAAATTTTATATATTTTAACATACCGATATTGTGAGCATCTGTTCCTAATGCAAATTTTAGATTTTTCGCTTTACCTTTTAATATATTAATATCATTTAAATCCAATCTATCTGGATAACAGTTTATTTCCAGAGCAACATTATATTTGGAAGCATATTCAATTATTTCGTCAATATCAACTTCATAACCTTCCCTTCCGCTTAAAAGACGACCTGTTGGATGAGCAATTATATCAACATATGGATTTTCAATTGCTTTTTTTATCCTTTCTGTTACATTTTTTTTAAATCCTTGATGAATTGAAGCAATAACAAAATCAAGTTGTTCAAGTATTTTATCTGAATAATCAAGTGAACCATCTGCAAGAATGTCAACCTCCATCCCTTTTAAAATTCTTATCTCTTTTATATTTTCATTAATTTTATCTATTTCCTCATTTCTTCTTTTTAGTCCTTCTTCATCAAGTCCACCTGCTATTTTTGATGTTTTTGAATGGTCACATATTCCAATATAGTCATAACCAAAAGTTTTCGCTTTAATTGCAATCTCTTGGATTGTTTCTACTCCATCAGAATATTTTGAGTGAACATGAAGGTCTCCCTTTATGTCACTTTCTTCAACTAAACTCGGTAATTTATTGCTTAATGCTGCTTCTATTTCTCCTCTATCCTCTCTTATTTCAGGTGGTATCCATATAAGGTCAAGTGTTTTATAAATATCTTCTTCTTTTTCTCCCGCTATTTTTTTATTTCCTTTGAAAACACCGTATTCACTAATTTTTAGTCCTTTATCCTTCGCCATCCCTCTAAGTTTTATATTATGTGCTTTTGAGCCAGTAAAATATTGAAGTGCTGCTCCAAATGAATCTGGGGGAACTACTCTTAAGTCAACCTGCAGATTATTTGTTTTTACAATTACAGATGCTTTTGTATCTCCTTTTGCAAGGACTTCTTTAACAAAAGGCAATGTAACAAATTTTTCAATAATTTCGTTGTTATTTTCTCCTGTTGCAAGTATATCAATATCTCCAATTGTTTCTTTCATTCTTCTTAAAGAGCCGGCTGGTTCAATTTTTTTTGTATATTTTTTCAATTCATTTATAATTTCTTCAACTATGGGTAAGGCAATTCCAAGAGGTATTCTTTCTTTCCCTTGTTTGTAAAGTTCAATTCCCCTTTTAATATTTTCAACCTTTTTTTCTCCCATACCAAAGAGTTTTACCAATTGTCCATTTTCTATGACTCTTTCAAGGTCTTCTAAACTTTTCACACCAAGTTTATTATATACAAGATTCAATGTCTTTGGTCCAAGATTAGGAATTTCAAGCAATTGTAATAATCCTTCGGGTATTTCTTCAATTACTTCATAATATTTTTTAATTTTACCTGTCTCTAAATATTCTACAATTTTTTCAGCCATCCCTTTGCCTATACCCGGTATTTTTTGAATTTCACCTTTTTTATAAATGTCCTCTATATCTTCTGGATATTCTTTTAAAATCCTACTTGCTTTTCTATAGGCACTGATACGAAAAGAATCTTCTCCTTTGAATTCAAGTGCATCAGCAATTTTATCAAATATTTCTGCAATTTCTTGATTTTTATTCATTTTTTACCTACAGGGCATAAATAAAAAATCTCTTCTTTTATTCCAAGAACATTTTTTACTTTTTCATCTTCAAAAGCACCTATCATTACTGTTCCTAAACCAAGTGATTCTGCTTGTAAATGAATATTTTGTCCACAATGTCCTACTTCCATGAACACATATCTTTCTCCTCTTTTTCCATATCTTCCAGTCGTTCTTTGAAAAATACCAGCAATAACAATAACAATTGGAGCAGATTTCACAGAAGTTTGATTTAAGGCACTTCGCGAAAGTTCTATCCTTAAGTCTCCTTCTTTTATAAGTTGTAGAGAATGAGCATCTATGTCATAATGATAAAGACCAGGTTTTAAGTTTTCAACATTGCCCACTACTACATAAATTTCAAGAGGATAAGTAGCACCTGCAGAAGGTGCAGTTCTTCCTCCCCAGTCGGCTGTTTTTCCATCAGTTGCCCATAAAATTTGTGATAGTTCTTTTAATGTCAAAGGTATTTGTTTATAATTTCTTATCGATCTTCTTCTTTTTAATGCTTCTTCAACAGAAATTTCTCCTTTAAAATTAGGGGGTGGTAGTTTTATTTTTTCCATATTTTCACTCCTTGTAATAATTGAAATAATAAAGTATAAACAAATAAATATCTTCATAGTATAAATTTTAGTTTTAATAGATAAATTTTTCAAGTTTTTGAAAAATTATATTGTTTTTGTTAAAAGCCCTTTAGAATTACATCAATTATTTTTTCAACTTCTTCTTCATTAATATATTCTAAATTTTGTATAATCTCTTCTTCTGTAAATGGTAATTCATAATTTATAATTTCAATTTTTGCAGCAGATATAGATTTTTTTAAATTTGAATTGTATGTTCTTGTAAACAAAAAAGTTAAAAGAAATATTATACAAAGAGAGATGTTTACAATTAGAGGTTTTAATTTAAAATTAGGTAACTTTTTTTCCTTAATATATTTTATCCTTTCTTTCCAGAAATTTTCATCATAACTTGGCATTGTGATTTTATTTGAGTTATCTAAAATCAGTAAAAAATCATTATATAAATTTCTGCATTTACTACATTTTTCTAAATGTTCTCTAATTTTCTCTTTTTCCTTTGTTTTCCCTTCAATAAAATCTAAAATATTTTTTTCTACATTTTTACATTTCATTTTTTATCACCCCTTTCTTTTTTAAATTTTCTCTTATTTTTTGTAACGATTGAAAATAGGTTGCTTTGACAGTTCCAATTCTACTCTTTAAAATATTTGCAATCTCTTGATAAGTAAATTCTTCATATGTTTTTAAAATAAAAACAATTTTTTGTTTTTCTGTTAAATTATCCACTTCTTTTTCTATTTGTTCTGCTATGTCATCACAACGAATACAATCTTCAAAATTTCTTTTGTTACTATAAAATGGAAAATTTTCATAGTTTAAATTTTCAATTTTTTTTATTTTAGATTTTTTCCTTAAAAAATCATATGATAAATTAACTGCTATTCTATAAAGATAAGTTGAAAATTTTGAAAGACCTTTAAAACTATTCTTTTTTTTATAAGCACGAAAAAAAGATTCCTGAACTATATCTAAAGCATCATTATGGTCGTTTAACAATCTGAAAGCCAATCCATAAATCTTATTTGCATAAGTTAAATAATATTCCTCAAATCTTTTTTCATCTATCATATTATTTAGACATAAAAACTTGATTAATGGTTTATTCTATGATATATTATACAACAAATCTAAGGGAGGATATATGGCTAAGAAAAAAAGAAGTGTTTTAAAAAAACAAAGGCAGGAAATAAAAAGAAGGTTGAGAAATAAAATGTTTAAATCAAAAATAAAGACATTAATTAAAAAAACAAAAGAAGCAGTTTTAAATAACAATCCAGATTTTAATGAAATTTTAAGAGAAACAATAAAGGAGATTGACAAAGGTGTTGCAAAGGGGATCATACATAAAAATAATGGCGCAAGAAAAAAAAGTAGATTAATGAAATTTATAAAAAAATATAAAGTTCAGATAGAATTGGAAAAAAAATAACTAAGTAGATATATTTCTAATTCTGCTCCTGGTTCAACTATGCCTACTTTTAAAGAATAATCAAGATCGTGAAGTAAATTAATTTTTTTTGTAATTTCTTCTGTTAACTTTTTTTCCTTGATTAAAATATTTCTTAAATAAATTTCAATGCCACTTATAAGAGTAGTAAAATTTTTTTCTCTAACTTTAATATAATTTCTTAAAGTTTCTATCATCTTTTTTCTATCATCCACTTTTAAACTATAGATATCCTTAAAAAATATATTTTCAGGAGAAACTATTTCTTTTTTTAATTTACTTTCTTCAAATGGAGGATTTATTGACATTCCATAAAGTATAACAATAATATAAGAGGGGAGTTTTTTAATGTGGTTATAAAGTATTTCACAATCATTTTTTGAAATTTTTTCTGTATTTTTTATTACAAAAATTGACTTTTCAGAAAAAATAGGATAATAATCAAATTCACTCAGTATTCTTTTTATTTCAATTTTTTCAACATCGTAAACCTTTATATCAAAATCATTTATATTATATTTTTCTTTAAATTCACGAACTTTCTCTTTTAACTCATCAATATCTTTCAGAATTACTATTAGATTTTTCATCTTTTTTAATATTTAGAAGTTCAAAATATATTTTTTTAGCAATCTGTTCAGAAAGTTTGCTAAATATTTCTCCTTCTTTAAAATCCTTATAAATAGAAGATGAAATAGTTTCTGTCAAATTTTTATTTATAAAAATACTATTTTTCCCCTTTACTTCAATATTAAATTCAATTCTGTGTTTTACACCAACTATATTGTCAGGGTCTTTTTTATCAAAGAAAAGTGGTATTCTTTCATATTTAAGAATTTTAATAAGAAGTATATAATCTGAACCCTCTTTTAGATCTGTTATTGTAAAATAGGGATAATTCATAATTATCTCTTTTAATTTTTCATTGATAAGAAAACTTAAAAGCAATTGATTGGAATAATTCTCAATTTTTTCTACATATATTTTATTTTTTACTGAAATATTTTTATTTATATAACAGGAAGTCAATAATAAAAAAAAACTACATACCTTTACTAATTTTTTCATTAGCAATTTTTCCATATTTTGTATCTGGAAAAAGGGTGATTAGTTTTTTGTAGTAATATATTGCACTTTTTTTCTTACCTGCTTTTTCATAATATCTTGCAATTTGATAATATTTTTCCGCCTCTTTATTATTGAGAGTAATTTCTATATTTTTTACTTCATTTTTAAATCTACTTTCTGGATATTCAATTAAGAACTCATTTATCTGTTGTTTTATATCTTCTATAATGTCTGTGTCAAGAGATGCTTCAGGTATTGAATTTACAGAATATTTTATTTTTAAAAATTTTGCTTCTTCTTCATAGGTTGTTTCTGAAAAATTTTTTATTATTTTATCTAAAACTTCTATACTTTTATCGTATTCTTTTAATTCATAATAAAAATTTGCTAATTTAAACATTCTATTCACTGCTTCAATATCATATGGGCTATTTTCTATAACTTTATTCATAAATTCTGCTTTTTCTTCTGTATTTTTAAAAAGACCAGAAAATAACCTTCTTCCACTTTTCAAATTTCTTTCTGCTATTTCTGACTGAACTTTTATTGCAGAGATAACAAGTGATGAGGAAGGATATTCTTCTACAATTTTTTGATAATAATCAAATGCTTTTTTATAGTCACCCTTTTCTTTATAAATATTACCGAGTATAAAACAAGATGATGCAGCATATTCTGATTTTGGATAATGTTTTAATAATTTTTTATGTTCTCTTATAGAAGTTTCTATTTCACCATTTTTTCTGAATTGTTCAGCATATTCAAACTGTTCTTTAGGAGTATCTTGCACTACATATTTAGGATTTATCCACTTTTTTGTTTGAGGTGTCCATTCCCAATAAGAATAAGAAAAAAATCTTAATAGAAGGAATATCAAAAAAATTTTACTTTTGTTCATAATTATATTCTTAACTAAATAAACATTTTTGTCAATCATTTATATCCTCCATTTCAAGAAAGTTTCTACCCTTTTTAATATCTACTTTAATGGGGACCTTCAGAATTATTGCATTTTTCATAATTTCTTTTACAATTTCTATAACTTTATTTTCTTCATCAGGTAATACTTCAAACAAAAGTTCATCATGAATTTGTAAAACAAGTTTACTTTTTAGATTCTCATGTTTAAATTTTTGATATATTCTATTCATCGCCACCTTTATTATTTCGGAAGCAGTGCCCTGAATTGGCATATTTATTGCTACTCTTTTTCCAAATTCTCTCTCATTTTTATTAGGACTTTTTAATTCTGGTATATATCTTCTTCTTTTTAATAATGTTTCCACATAACCATTTTCTTCGGCTTTTTTTGTAATGTTTTCAATATAGAGTTTAACTTTTTTAAATTTTTCAAAATATTTCTCTATAAAATTTGAACTTTCTTCAACCGATATTCCAAGTTCTTGTGATAATCCATAAGGACTTATTCCATATATAATTCCAAAATTTATTGTTTTTGCAATCCTTCTTTTTTCTTCTTTTGTAAGTTCACTAAAATTTAGTGGAGTAAAAAGAGAATTAGAAGCAAGAATAAGTTCAGCAGTTTCAGAATGGATGTCCTTATCTTTTTCAAAAGCATTTATTAAAACTGGGTCTTCTGAAAAATGTGCAAGGACTCTTAGTTCTATCTGACTATAATCAAAAGAAATGAGCAAATTATCTTTTTCAGCACAGAATGCTTTCCTAACCAATCCTCCTTTTTGAGTTTTTACTGGTAGATTTTGTAAATTTGGATTTGAACAAGTTAATCTTCCTGTTGAAGTAGAAATTTGACTATAATTAGGATGAATTCTACCTGTTTTTTCATTAACAAAACCTAAAAGTCCTTCTATATATGTAGATTTTATCTTATGTATTTCTCTGTAGTCAAGGATATATTTTGGTAATGGATGGAAAGACGAAAGTTCTTTTAAAACATGAGTATCTGTTGCATAAGTAGTTTTTGTCTTTTTGATCACAGGTAATTTTAATTTTTCAAAAAGTATTTCTCCGACTTGAGATGGAGAGTTAAGATTGAATACCTCTCCAGTTAAAGAATAAATTTTATTTACAATTTCTTCTATTTCTATGTTAAACTTTTCATCCAATTGTTTTAAATATTCAATATCAACTTTTATACCATTAGTTTCTAACCATGCAATAACTTCAATAAGAGGCATTTCAACATTTGTGAAAAGTTCATACATATTTAATTCTGTTAAAATATTTTCATACTTATTTTTCAATTTGAATATATCTCTATCATAAATAATTTTCCCTGTAAGATGTTTTGCAATAGAAAAATCAAAATCAATGTTTTCAAATTCAATCCCCCTGGTTTTCAACTCAACAATTTTACTTTTGAGATCAAAACCAATTTTTTTTATATTTTTATCTTCAATAATTTCTTTATATTTCTCAGGATTTTTCAAAATTTCAGTATATCTTATAAATTTGCCAATGGAAAAACCTATGTAATCTTCTATTTCTTTGATATTCTCAAGTTCTGGATAAATCTTTTTTATAACTTCCTTTAATTTTTTAAATTCAAAAGAATCAAAAATTTCTAATAGTTTAGAAATATTAGGACGACTAATTTTTATATCTTCTAGATCTATTTCATTTAAAGCATCTTTATCAAGGATTGAAAGTTTCTTACTCAAAAAAGCAATATCTTTATTTTGCTCAAGTTTTGTTTTTAAACTTTTTGATTCAATTTTTTCTATGTTTTCGTAAATTTCTTCAATTGAATTAAATCTTGAGAGAAGAAAAGTTGCAGTTTTTTCTCCAATCCCCTGTATACCAGGGATATTATCAGAGGCATCTCCAGCAAGTCCTATAAAATCAATTATTTTTTCTGGTTTAAATCCATATTTTTGAAGTATAGATTTTTCATCTATCAAACTGTAATTTACAGGATTGATAATAAAGACATTTTTATTAACCAATTGTAAAATATCCTTATCGCTTGATATTATGAAAAAAATCAAATCATCTCTTCTTAATTTTTTAATAGCACTTGCGATAAGGTCATCTGCTTCATAGCCCTCTTTCTCAAAATATTTTATACCAAAACAGGTTGTTATCTCTTTAATTTTCGTAATCTGTCCTGAAAGTTCATCTGGCATTGGTTTTCTTTTTTCTTTATATTTTTCAAAAGTTATATGTCTGAATGTTGGAACATGAAGATCAAAAAAAATAGCCATATACTCTGGTTTTTTTTCTTTTAAAATTTTAATTAAAGTTGTGGTGAAACCATATATTGCATTTGTTGTTATACCTGTTGAAGTTTTTAATTTAGGTAAAGCATAGAAACTTCTGTAAATTAAACAGGACCCATCTATAAGATATATTTCTTTCATAATTAAATATTGGTTTTTGATTTATTTAACTGTAAACAAGAAATTATCATTGAAGTATTTAGAAGATATGGTTTATTTTTGTCTCTTTTCATTTCAAATTGATAGATATAAATACCTTTTGTTTTTTCAAGTTTTTCAAGTATAGAAAGAAGTTGTTCAATTGTTATAAGATTTATTTGTATCTCAATTTTTTCTAATAGATATTCATTTATCTTCTCTTTTGGTAAAATATTAATATCACTAATATTTGTTTTTATTGATGAAACTTCAATTAAATCATTTAAATAAGAAAATAAAGAAAATCTATCCGTAGCAACTTCAACAGAATAATTCTTTTCTTTAATTTCACCTTTTTTATATTTTTCACACAATTCAATAAATTCGTTATATTCTTTTTCTTTTTTTAAAATTAAATTTTCTAAATTTTTGACTTTTCTCTTATTCGGAATATAAATATATTGGTATTCAAAAATAATAATAAAGGCAATCAAAATTAAAATAATTCTTCTGTCCATTAAATTACCATTTTTAATAAGATATTAAATTTTACTTTATTCTCTTTTGTAAAAGATATATCGTTAATTATAAAATCTGTAAAAATCTTTGATTTTCTTACTTTCCCCTCAATAATATCAAAATCCTTTAAACTTTCAACTGTACATATTAAATTTAAATTTTTATTATTTATTAAAACTTCTTCAACCTCTACATTAATATTTTCTGGAAAAAGATTTGTTATTTCTTCAAGAATTTTTATAATAGGAATTTTGTAAATAGGGGCTGGAGAATAATTTTTATCTTCCAACATCTTTTCTTTAATTTGTATCAGAGGGTTTATGATTTTTTTTGTTTCAGGAAAGATTGACTTATAAAGATTTTCCATTCTTTTATTAATTTCCTCTACTTTCTTTTCTTTTTCTATTTTTTCAAAATGTGGATTTATGAAAAATAAAGTACATATGACTAAAAGGAAAAAATAAAATATATATTCAAGATTTATTTTTTTCCGTGGCAACAAAATTTCCTGAAAGGAGATGCTTTTAATTTTTTTTGTTTCTTCTAATATGTTGAAAAAAGTTGCCTCTGATAAAAAATGTATTCCCTCTATTTTTATCTCTTGATAAATTTTTCTATCTCCAATAAAGTAAACAGGGTGTTTTTTAGTTGAAAATAAAGAAGGAAGGATTTCTGAAATATGTTCTTTTATGTTATCTGAAGAATAAGAATAAACACCAGAAATTACAGAATTTTCAATAAGATTTATTAAAAAATAATCATTTTCAGCAAAAAGTTCAATAAAATTGTTTTCTTTAATTTTATTTTTAAAAAATTGGTCAAGCAAGAGAGAATCAATTAAAAATATATATTTTGCCTTATTTATTTTAAAAATTTCTTTCAGATAGTTTATTTTATCTTTTTCAATAGCAAAAATTCCAACGATGGTCTTATTCTTCTCAGGATATTGAAAATTTAAATAAAAATAAAAATTATCAATAGGTAATGGTAACTTACCCTCAATTTCTTGACTTAAGATTAAACTTATTTTCTTTTTGTCAACAAAATCAAATTCTACTTTTCTAAAAAAAACATTTAATTTAGAAAAAATTAAAACAAAATAATTCCCTCTATTTTCTTTTATAAAATTTTCTAAATTTTCAAAAACGATTTCTCTTTTTTCACTATTTTTGTAACAATAAACCGTTTCACCCTTTATATATAAATAAATTTTCATATAACATCCTTTTTAATCAAATTAGTAGTTTTATCTTTTTTTAATATTCCTTCTGTAATCTTTTCGTCCCCTTTTTCGTTTTTTATTTTAATAAAGACATGAAAATAATTGCTTTTATATTTTATCAAACTTTTGTTTTTTAAAAAAGTATTTCTGTTTATTTCTAAAAGAAATCTTTCATTCAATGGTCTGTTTTCTCTTTCTTCAATAATTCTATTTACCTGCTCAGTTGTAAAACCAATAGAATTTAATATTTCACTTTTACAAGTATTTACATTTATTTTATCATCAGAATATATAGTAATAAAATCTAAAAGTCCCTTCTTTTCTTCTTTCCCATAAACAATTTCTTTATTAAACCCTTTTATTAATAAGAGTTCTTTTAGAGATAGCAGATTTCTATTTGGCGGTGTATAACTTAATCCTTCAATTGAATAAGCAAGATCTTCTGCTCCATTAGGTCTTGGCAAATTGTCTTCATCTATCCAGTCAAGTAAACAGTCCAAGATAAAGGTTGGATATTCAACGATTGAAATTAGGTTCTTTAAAATCTCCAAAAGTAGTTGATTGGTTTTACCTTTTTCTCCTATAATTTTATTTATGTTTATCTTTGAATTTTCATCTTCAATTTTAATATATAGGTCATAGTTTCCAATTTTATAATTTCTTTCTTGCGTCCAATTTTCTTTTATCCAGTCATAGTTATTTTCATCTTTTTCAAGAATTTTTTTTGCAATTTCAAATCCAATGTCAGAAATCCTATCCATTTCAATAAAATCATAATAATTTTTGAAAGATTCAAGATACTTTTTTGTTTTATAATTAAAAAATAAAACCACAGATGTAAGTATAAGAGAAAAACCTAAAACAAAAATTAAAATAAAACCTTTATTTTTTTTCCTCATTTTTTTCTTCAATAATGTTCAATAATACTGGATAAAAAATTTCTTCTCCAGAATAGTTTAGTTCAATGGCAATTCCTTTGATGGTTTTATCAGTTTCTGCTATATAATTCCATTTTTCCTCTTGAAAAAAAAGAAAATTTATACTTTGACATTTTAAAACAGGGAAACTATATGTATATCCTGAAAAAATATTTTTTTGTTTTCTTATCAATGTTTCTTCTTCATTAACTTTTACTGTATAAGTTATTTCAACTGGAAATTCTATATCTTGAATAAAAGTAGAGAAAACAATTTCTTTTTTATCAAGTTTTAAATTATGGAAATCAATAATTCCGTTTATCTCAGATTTAAATGAGTAAAGAAAATTAAATAAAAGTTCCTTATTTTTAATTTCTTTTTCAAGATCTTTAACATTTTTTTGAACTGTAAAAACTATTCTATAAATGATTAAAAAACTTAAAAGAATTAATGAGAGCGAAATTAAAATTTCAATAAGTGTAAATCCAAGTTTTTTTAAATTATTCATTTTTTAAAGATGTTTTTAAAAATGGAATAAAAGTGGAATAATATTCATCTTTCCATTCTATTATTAATTTATAAGGAATCATTTCAATATCTTGTTCTGTATCTTTTATTGTTATATCTGAGATTTTAATTTCCCATATATACTCACTATCTGGTTCATCAAAATTTCCTCTCCCCTCTTTTATTTCTTCGCCTTTTAATTTAATTTCTTCAATTTTCTTTTCTGCAAGAAGAATTATTTTTACTTTATCATTTATAATTTTTATCTCTTTTAGACACATTAAAAAATTTGTTAAACATACAGTTGCAACAATTCCAAAAATTCCAATAGCAACCATTATTTCAAGAAAAGTAAATCCATTTTTATATATTTTCAAAATTTATTTCTCCTTTTAAAATTTCTATATCTGAAAAAGGATTGCTGAAAAGAGTATATTTTAAATTCTTTTCAGAGTCGTAAATGTATAATAGCATAAAATCCTTTTTTCCGTTCGGTTTAATTTTAAAAAAAATTGTTCCGCTATTCTTTTCTTCAATTTCATTTTTACCTTTATAAAAATCAAAGTTTGAAATAATTGGTTCAACTTGATTTTCTTCGTCATTTCCAAACCAAAAGGAATTTTCGTCAAGATTAAAAAAGAAATATATCGTTTGTTTATTAGAAATTGCAATTTTTTCTGCTTGTTTAATTTTATCCATTAATTTATTTAATTCTTCATCAGAAATCTCTAAAAAAAAAGATTTGAAAGAGGGTAAAATTAGAGAAAAAAAAACGAAATTATTAATAAAACCACCATCATTTCAAAAAAAGTGAATCCCTTACTCAATCTTTGAACTTGATATATCTGCATCTGCCCCTTCTCCTCCTTCTTTTCCATCCCTTCCATATGAAATAATTTCATAATCTTCTCCATTTCTTCCAGGACTTAAGTATACATAATCATTGTTCCACGGATCTTTTGGAATAGAAGGTTTATCAAGATATCCTCCTTCTCTCCACTTTTGAGGGATTCTACCTGATGTGGGTTTTTCTATCAATGCTTTTAGTCCTTGTTCTGTAGAAGGATAGAAACCATTATCAAGATAAAATAATTTAAGTCCACTTTCTAAACTTTTTATCTGTACTTTTGCAGCAGTAATTTTTGCATCTTCAACTCTTTTTAAAAAAGAAGGGAAAACTAACATTGTAAGCAAACCAAGGATTATAATAACTACCATAAGTTCAATAAATGTGAAGCCCTTTTTCATGCTTATCTTCAACTCCTTTATTTTATTGACTGCGATATCTGAAAAATTGGCAATAAAACAGATATAACAATAAAACCTATTATACCACCCATAAAAAGTATCATAAATGGTTCTAAAAATGTAACAAATCTCATAGATTTTTGAGAAAGTTCTTCTTGATAAATATCACCAACTTTATCAAGCATCTCAGATAAATTTCCACTTCTTTCACCAGCACTTACAAGTTGAGTGAATAAATATGGGAAATATTTACATTTGCTAAAACCAGAAGAAATAGATCCTCCCTTTGAAACATATTCTGTTAATTTTTCTATTTCCTTTTTAATATTAATGCTATTTAAAACTTCTTTCCCTATATTCAGAGAATCAATAATATCAACTCCTCCATTTATTAAAGTAGAAAGTGTTTTAGAAAAATTAATAATTTCTCTTTTTAAAAATATATCGTTTAAAAAAGGTACTTTCCATAAAATGTTTTCAAAAATCATTTTTCCCTTTTTTGTCTTTAAAAAGTTTTTGACTAATAATAAAAGCAAAATAACAAAAAGAAAAGAATATATCCAGAAAAATCTAAGAAAATTAGCAATTTTAATTAATATTTTCGTTAATATAGGTAAATTTAATGAAATTTCAGAAAAAATTCTTGTTATTGTTGGAACAATAAATGACAGAATAAAAATCAACACAAAAAAAGCAACAATACACATAAAAACAGGATATGTCATAATGACTTTTATTTTATTTTTAAAGGCATTCCTTTTTTCAAGGAAATCTGCTATTCTTGATAAAACAAGGTCAAGATTTCCTGTTTCTTCGCCAACTTTTACCATAGATATAAACATATTTGAAAATAAATCAGAATATTTTTTTAAAGCATTTGAAAAAGATACTCCTTCCCTTATACTTTTTTGTATATCCATAAAAATGTTTTTTAATTTCCCTTCTTTCATTTGTATAATTAGTCCAGAAAGTGCTTCATCAAGAGGAATTTTAGAACTTAAAAAGGTTGAAAGTTCTTTTATTGCTACAATTAAATCCTCTTCTCTTATTCTATTAAAAACAAGAAAGTTTAATTTTTTCCACTCTTTGATACTTAATATGTAATATCCTTCTTTTTGAATTTCATCCTTTAATTTGTTTAAATTTTCACTATCTTTTTTACCTTTTTTTATTTTCCCCTTTTTATCTAAAATTGTATATATAAAGGTGGGCATTTTTAAACATCCTGTGTCACTCTTAATACCTCTGATATTGTTGTAAGTCCTTTTTTTACTTTGTCTATTCCATCCATTCTTAATGTTTTCATTCCTCTTTTTATACCTTCTTTTTTAATCTCGCTTGAAGATGCTCTTTTTAAAATAAGTTCTTTTATTCCTTCATCAATAACAAGTAATTCAAAAATACCTGTTCTACCATAATATCCCTCATTTAAACAATATTTACAACCTTTTCCCACCATAAATTTACTATTTATTAAATCTTTTTCATCAACTTCGGGAATTAATTCAGAAGGTGGTTTTTCTATAACAGAACATTTTGGACAATTTAATCTTACCAACCTTTGAGCCATAACACCTATTAAAGAAGAGGCGAGTAAATATGGTTCTATTCCCATATCTGTCAATCTCACTATTGCACTTGAAGCATCATTTGTATGTAAAGTGCTGAAAACAAGATGTCCTGTTAAAGATGCTTGTATTGCCATTTCCGCTGTTTCCCTATCTCTTATTTCTCCAACCATTATAACATTAGGGTCGTGTCTTAATATAGACCTTAAACCATTTGCAAAAGTTAATCCTACTTTAGGATTTACTTGTATTTGATTTATCCCTTCAAGATTATATTCAACTGGATCTTCAAGAGTTATTATATTTATTCCAGGATTATTGATTTTAGATAAAGCAGCATAGAGTGTTGTTGTTTTTCCACTTCCTGTTGGGCCTGTTAATAAAATAATTCCATGGTCGTAATGGATTAGTTGGTTAAATTTAATATAATTATCTTCAGAAAAACCAAGTTGTTCAAGACTTAACAAAAAAGTTGCTCTATCAAGCAATCTCAATACAACTGATTCACCAAAAAAAGTAGGTATTATAGAAATTCTTATATCAATTTTTTTACTATCAACTTTTATTGATGTTCTTCCATCCTGTGGAATCCTTTTTTCTGCAATATCAAGATTAGACATTATTTTAATTCTTGTTATGATTGGTGGATGATATTTTTTGGGGAGAACAAAAATGTCGTGAAGAATTCCGTCTATTCTATATCTAACTTTTAAAGAAGTTTCCATAACTTGAAGGTGAATATCACTTGCTCTCATTGAGATTGCTCTATAAATTATTTGATTTACTATTCTGATAACAGGTGCTTTATTGGCAAGGTCAAGAAGGTTAGATGTTTCAGTATCAATATTTTCGTCTAAATGTAATGATTCTTCTGTACGCAGATCATCAATCACTTTTTTTGAAGAACTTGGATGATAATAAAATTTTTCAATAGTTTCATTTATTTTCTCTTCGCTTGAAATGGCTATTTTTATGTCCTTTTTAAGAATTGTTTTTATCTCTCCTATATCAAGATTTAAAGGATTATTTGTGATAATAAGGATTTCTCCATTTTCACCATTAACAGGAATAAAACAATTATTTTTTAAAAAATTATAAGGGAAAATATTCAAAATTTCAGGGTCTATCCTGTCTTCAAAATTTTCTATCCATCTCAATTTATCCATCTTTATTTATCCCTTCTATTAATTTTTCTTTCTCTTGTTTTATTTTTTCTGCCTGTTCAAATGTTGAAATTATATGAGGTGTAATAAATATCATTAAGTTTGTTTTTATTGATTTAGTTGTCTCTTTTCTGAATAACCTGCCGAGAAGTGGGATGTCTCCAAAGAATGGAACTTTTTGAAGCGATTTTTCTGAATCGTTTCTTAATAATCCACCGAGAACAACAGTTTTTCCATTTGGAATTATTAAAGTTGTTTCTGCCTGTCTTTTTGCTGTTGTTGGTGCTTCAGGTATTCCTCCTTCAACAAGTTTTGTAACCTCTTGAGAAATTTTTAATCTTACATATTTATCCTGACTTATCTGCGGAGTTATTTTTAATATAATCCCAACATCTTTATAATCATAACTTTTAACAACATCGCTACCCTGTCCACTTGAATAAGTGTAAAACCTTGTTTCTTTTAAATAAGGTATATTTTCACTTATATTTATTTTTGCTTCCTGATTATCTGCGGTTACAATTTGTGGTGTTGAAAGTATATTGAACTGACTATCTTTTGCATACATATTTATTAAAGCGCCTACACTTAAAGGGAAAGTAAAATCACCTTTATAAAAAGCAAGAGAAAGTCCTGATGGTGGAACTCCTGATGCAATATAAGAAGCAATATCTCCAAAGTTAGTTCCTGTAACACCTGTATAATTTTCATTATTAAATTTCCAAGATGTTGCCCATTCTATTCCAAGTTGTTTTGTTTTATCAATAGTTACTTCTGCAATTAATGCTTCAATTAAAACTTGGTTTGTTAAAACATCCAGTTCTTTTATAATTTTTTCAATTGTATCAAAATCATTAGGGTCTGCATAAACAATTAGTGAATTTGTTGCTTTTACACTAACAACCTGTGGTTGTATAGGTGCTGTTCTTGCTATAGGTCTAACAGCAGAAATCTTTTTTTGTAAAATTTGACCTAAAACTTTAGCAATTTCTTCAGCATCAGCATTTTGTAATTTAAATATTCTTATTTCCTCTTGTCCTGGTGGACTTGGTTTATCTATTTTTTCAATAATACTAATTATTTTTTTAATATTTTCACCGACATCTGCAATAATTAAGGTATTTGTTCTTGCATCAATTGTAATCTGTCCTCCTTTAGAAATATATGGTGTTATTATTTGAGAGATTGTATCTGAGGGATAATATTTTAGAGGAATTACTTGGATTATAAAATTCTCTTCTTTATTTTCTGGTATGTCAGAAATATTTATATCTTTTGCTCTTATTTTACCTTCAGAAATAGGAATAATCAGTGATAGATTTTCTTTTTTTATAACTGTAAAACCATAAAAGTTTAATACAGATTTAAAAACTCTGTCAATATTTTCAACAGGTACAGGAGTTGTTGAATAAATAGTTATAGTTCCTCTTACATTTGGGTCTAATACATAGTTTTCTTTCGTTAATTCACCTATAAATTTAATAAATGTCTTTATATCAACATTATTGAAGTTCAAATAAAAATTGCTTTCGGATAAAATAACTATTGAAGAAAAAAAATAAATAATAAAATAAAGAACCTTTTTCATTTTTATAATTCTGGTGTCAATCTTAAATTTTACCTAATAACTCCACCTTGAGTTCCTATTGTTCTTGCTCTTTCGCGTGTATAGGTATCTATTGCATTTTCTATTGCTTGTTTTACCTCATCGTCTGTTTCTTTTTTTAATCTTTCAAGTAAAATATTCAAAATCTGGGGATTGTATTCCATTGCAGAAATAATCTTAACTGCATTTTTTCTAATCTCTGGATTATCATCATTAAGATATTTAATTATTGAAGGGTCAACGCCAAATATTCCAGTTATACTTGTTCCCCTTGTTCCACCTTGTCCTTCTCTACTTAGACCAACACTTTGTAGATATAACTCAATTGAATCAGTCAATACTTTTCTCACTCCTTCATCTTTTTCATATTTTAATCTTACAAGTAATGTTCTTAAAGCAATAAGTTCCTGTAAACTCCCTGCTTCATATTCATCTCTTTGTGAACCAGTTCTATTTCTTGTATCGGTTCCTGCAAAACTTCTTGTTGAAAAGATTTTTGTAGCATACTGTCTAACTACAGGGTCAGGATCATCCATAAATCTTAAAATAGTTACATCTGTTTCAAATAGAATATCAAGTCCCATAGATGCCATATCTTGAACTTCAGGGTCAGGGTCATTTAAAAGCACAAAAAGGTCTGGGATAAAAATTGCTCCTCCAACTCCTTCTCCACCTCTATCTCTACTATCTCTACCAATATCCATACCAAATAACCCTCTTACTCCACTCCTATTATCTGAAGTTCCTCTTGTTCCCTCTCCGCTTACCATTGCTCCTGTTAATGATTGAATTGCTTGAATTCTTACTTTTGGGTCAGGGTGTCTTAAATAACTTCCAATTATTGCTGCTAAGAAATTTGCAAGTTGTGAACTTCTATAATCTTCTTCTCTACCAGATTGACCCCTAATTCCTCTTCCCAATCCTCCCTGTCCAAATGTACCTGTTCTTGAACCAATACTTCCCTGCCTTGATATATTAGAAATTCTTGTTGCTTGTTGTGTTGAAGTTGTTTGAGAAAAAAGCACTGTAGTAGCCAATAACACTATTATAAACACCATACTTTTTATTATTTTCTTCATTTTCCCCTCCCTTTTTGTTTATATATTACCTTAACTTTTTATAAATGTCAATATTTTCTTTAAAACTTTTCAAGTAATCCACCTTCTATCTTTTCTTCTGACTTTTTAACATCTGGTTTTGTAATTTCAACTGATTCTTCATAAGATGAGATAATATGAGGAGTTATAAAAATTAATAGTTCACTTTTATTTCTATCAAAACTTGGTTTTTTAAATAAATATCCAAGGATAGGAATTCTTCTTAAAAAAGGAATGCCAGATTCTTTTGCTTCTTCTCTACTTCTTATCATTCCACCTATAACAAGTGTTTCTTTGTCATATAGAACAACGCTTTGAGTTGTCATTCTTTCAGATAAAATTGGGATTTCAATTGAATATCTTTGGTCAGCAGTCATTGCTTCAAGTTTTCTCCTTTCAATTAGATTTGAATCATATATGTTTAGATTAAGCATAATTGTTCTGTTTCTTTGTATCAAAGGTGTAACTTCAAATTCAGTTCCAATTATTTCTTCTTGTAGATTTATTGCACTTGCAGTAGTTACTGTTGGTGCTCCTGTTGCTGGTGTTGTTATTGTTTGTTGTGTTTCAGGTATTATATAAGGTTCATTTTGTGTTACTGCTATATATGCAGTTGTTCCGTTTATACAGGTAATTTTTGGTGCTTGAATTATTTTTGCCTTACCCCTTGTTGCAAGTGCCTGAATTAATGTATTGAAATCTCTATTGGTTACTCCAAAAGAAAATCCAGTTGGTAATGTTTGTGTTAATCCAGGAGTATATGTGATATTATCTCCAAATCTTGGGCCAGTTAAAGTTCCGTCAATAGCGTTAATCATTCTTGAACTTATCATCCAGTCAATAGAAAATTGATTACCTTCAGAAGTTGCTACTTCTACAATTTTACATTCAAGAAGAACTTGAGAAACAGGTGTATCAAGTGTAGAAATAACACCTTCTATATTTCTTAAAATATTTTCACTTTGTGCTTCAGCTATTATTGAATTTGTTGTTGGTTCAGGATAAGCAGTTATTCCTTTAAAAACTTCTCTTAACGCTTTTACAATTGTACTGGCATCTGTGTAATAAAGTTTAAATACTCTTCTTGCTTTCTGGATCTCTTTAATTTTTTCCTGATATTCTTCTTTTGTCATTATCTTTATTATTCCATTTTCTTCTATATATTTAAGTCCATTCTGTTCACATATAGTATCAAGAACTATTCTAATTGGTATATCTTTGAAACTGAGTGTAACCTTTCCAGAAACATTAGGACTTAAAATATAACTTACTCCAGTAATTTGATACAATTCATCCAATGCTTCTTTGAGGTTCATATCTTTTAATTCAATCGTTACTTTTTTATTCCCTATTTCACCTAATTTTGGTCTTTCTTCTTCAATTTTTCTCAAAACTATTTCTTCCATCTGTCTTCTTGCTTTACTTGCAAGTCGTATTGTTTCAGTAAACATATTACTTTCATATGATTTTTGAGCAAGATTGAAAGTAGATGTTGGTTCCAATTTTTCTATATCTGAAAGGTTATATTTTTCATTAACTTCATTAAAATATTTACTTGTTTCTAATAATGCCTGTTGTGCCTGAAATGCCAATTTTTCGAACTCCTCTTCCCTATTAACTATAATCTCACCTTTTAAATCTTCACCTATCTTAAATTCCTCTTTTGTATTAAGTTTTCCAAGTCGTGCCTGTGAATTTTTAAGATATCTATCAACATCTGATTTTCTGTAATTTGGGTTTATTGATTTTATTTTAGTGAAAGTTGCAATTGCATTAGGATAGTCCTTTTTGAGATAATAAGAAACTCCAAGATTATATAAATCCCTCAAATTTTCTTGAGTATATAAGTTAAAATTCAAAAAAATTAAAATCAATAGTAAAATTAACCCACTTTTTCTTATCATATACTTCCTCCTTTTATAATTTTATTTCTTTTAATTAGTTTTGTCAAGTTATTTTACATCTATTGAATATATCAACCCTTCCTTTGATAAAATTAATTTTTTATCCTCTCTTTTCATTAATCTGTACCCTTCTACTTCATCTCCTATTGTTACTTTATATGTTTTTTTCTCTCCTTCAATAAAGAAATATTCAACACCTTCTAATATCATTCTGCCTCTATAAATAAGTTTACATTCTTTTTGAGGAAGAATAAATGGAGTGGTTTTTACTTCTGGGACTTTTTCAATTTCTGACAGTTTTGTAGATATAGAAACTTGTTCTGGTTTAGTAATAATTGGCTTTTCAACAGGAGATACTTTTGGTACTTCTGGCTTTTCAACAGGAGAGATTTTTGGTACTTCTGGTTTTTCAGGTTCAGTTATTTTTTCTTCTGCCTTTAAAATACTTACAAATTTTTGTGTTTTCATAATTGAGATAACATCGGGTTTTTTAGCATATATTATATTTGTAGGAGTAGGTTTTTTCATAACTTCCATCGTTAACCTTCCAGTAGAAAATGGGTCTCTTTTTCCCTCTATGTCAATTTTTTCTTTTGTATAGTAAACAAGTTTTTCTTCTTCTATAACCTCTTTTTTCTTTTCCGGTGCAGGTCTTACTTCTGCCATTTCACCTACTATAAGTTTTAATCTTTCTTCAGGAGAAACTAATTTTTTGAGATATAATAATAGTTCTACAATCCACGCAAATATAAGAACTATAAAAACAAATTTAAATATATTTCTTCTTAAAAAGGACCTGAGATTGAAAGGTTCTTTATAAACAGCAACCTTAACTTTTTCTTTTGGAATAATTTTTGCTTTTTCAGGAACAATTTTTACACGTTTTTTCTTTAGAATTTCTTTTTTCTTAAGATTTATAAGATTTGTAATGTTCTTTTTTGTATCATTTAATTGAAATTCTGGAATTTTATCTGTTTCAACAACTATTTTAGATATGTTGTCTATATATGTTTTAATTTTTTGTTGTTCTTCTTTTCTTCTTATTATTTCTTCTTTTTCAGGTCTTGTTATTTTTATCTCTTTTACAGGTATCTTTTCTTTCTTTTTTAGAAGGATTTCTTTTCTTTCTTTTTCAAGTTTTTTTGCTATTTCAATAAGTTCTAGTTTTCTTTGTCTTTCAATTGTTTTTTTGTAAAGAATAAGATTGGTGTAAAGGAGGTTTTTTTCCTTTTCTATTTGATTTAGAAGTGCTTTATATCTTATAAAATTGAATAAATTCTGTTTGTTTTTTATTCGTAAGTTCTTTTGCTCTAATTTCTTTTGAAGTTTCCTTTTCTCTCTTTCTTTCTGCCTTTCTTTCTCTAACTCTAACTTCTTCTTTAACTCCTCTTGCTTTTTCTCCTCTAACTGCTTCCTTAACTCTTCCTTTTCCTTCCTCTGTCTTTCTCTTTCCTCCTGTATTTTCTTTATTTGCTCCTGTCTTTCTCTCTCTTTCTCCTCCTTCTCTTTTTCTTTTAATTCTAATACCTTTTGTTTCTCCTTGCTTCTCCTTTCCTTTAATTCCTGTTTTTCTAATAGTAACTTTTCCCTTAATCTCTTATTCTCTTCTACTTTCTTCTTTAATAACTCTAATATCTCCTCTCTTTTCTTTAATTTTTCTTGCTTTTCTTTTCTAACTTGCTCTAATCTTTTCTCTTTTTCCTGTTCTCTTTCCTTTAATAGTTCCTGTTTCCTTTTCTCTCTTTCTTTCTGCCTTTCTTTCTCTAACTCTAACTTCTTCTTTAACTCCTCTTGCTTTTTCTCCTCTAACTGCTTCCTTAACTCTTCCTTTTCCTTCCTCTGTCTTTCTCTTTCCTCCTGTATTTTCTTTATTTGCTCCTGTCTTTCTCTCTCTTTCTCTTCCTTCTGCTTTTCTTTTAATTCTAAATATTTTTTTCTTTTTTCTTTTCTTCTTTTACTATTTAATATAAATGCTTTGTCTGCTTCTTCTGGTTTTTTTTCTTTGTTTATTTCCTTATCAGTCCAAT